>CAZMMH010000326.1:0-3358 GCA_964567315.1 uncultured Gammaproteobacteria bacterium | reverse complement strand
GTGGTGCTGGCGGTTTCCTCGCCCTACCGCATGCAGCGCATCACCACCTTCCTCAACCCGTGGGCCGACCCCTTCAACAGCGGCTTCCAGCTGACTCAGGCACTGATGGCCATCGGCCGCGGCGAGTGGTTCGGCGTCGGCCTCGGGGCCAGCGTGCAGAAGCTCTCCTACCTGCCGGAGGCCCATACCGACTTCCTGTTCTCGATCCTGGGCGAGGAGCTCGGCCTGGTGACCATGCTGCTGGTGATGCTGCTGTTCACCTTCTTCGTCTGGCGCGCCTTCTCCATCGGCGCCCGCGCCGAGGCGGTGGGCCACCGTTTTGCCGCCTACGTGGCCTACGGCATCGGCCTCTGGCTGGGGCTGCAGGCCTTCATCAACATGGGCGTGAACATGGGCCTGCTGCCCACCAAGGGCCTGACCCTGCCGCTGATGAGCTACGGCGGTTCCAGCGTGATCGTCACCTGCGCCGCCGTGGCCCTGCTGCTGCGGGTCGACCACGAGGTGCGGGTGCTGCCCGATGCCCGGCGCATCGCCTGGAGGCGGGCATGAGCGCGCGCGACGTCCAGGGCACCGTGCTGGTGATGGCCGGCGGCACCGGCGGTCACGTCTTCCCCGCCCTGGCGGTGGCCCGCCGCCTGCGCGAACTGGGGCTCGAGGTGGTCTGGCTCGGTACGCCCACCGGTCTCGAGGCGCGGGTGGTGCCGGAGGCCGGCTTCCCCTTCGAGGCGATCAAGGTGCGCGGCCTGCGCGGCAGCGGCTGGAAGCGGCTGTTGGTGGCGCCGCTGCGGGTCACTGCCGCGGTGGTCGCGGCCCTCGGCGTGGTGCGCCGGGTGCGCCCCTGCGTCCTGCTCGGTTTCGGCGGCTTCGTCACCGGGCCGGGCGGCCTGGCCGGCTGGCTCAGCGGCCGGCCCCTGCTGATCCACGAGCAGAACGCCATCGCCGGCTTCACCAACAAGACCCTGGCGCGCTTCGCGCGGCGGGTGATGGAGGCCTTCCCGGGCAGCCTGCCGGCAGGCCCCAAGCTGCTGCACACGGGCAACCCGGTGCGCGCCGAGATCGCCGCGCTGGCCGCTCCCGCCGAACGCCTGGCCGGTCGCGACGGACCGCTGCGGCTGCTGGTGGTGGGTGGCAGCCTCGGGGCCCAGGCCCTCAACGAGCGGCTGCCGACGGCCCTGGCGCTGCTTCCGGAGGAGCGGCGTCCCGTGGTGCGTCACCAGGCCGGCGGCGCCAAGCAGGCGGAGGCGGAACAGGCCTACCGCGCCGCCGGGGTCACGGCGGAGGTGCTGCCCTTCATCGAGGACATGGCCGCGGCCTATGCCTGGGCCGACCTGGTGGTCTGCCGGGCCGGCGCCCTGACCGTGGCCGAACTGGCCGCCGCCGGGGTGGCCTCGGTGCTGGTGCCCTATCCCTTCGCGGTCGACGACCACCAGACCGCCAATGCCCACTACCTGGCCGATGCCGGGGCCGCCGTGCTGATCCAGCAGCGCGACCTGAACGCCGAGCGGCTGGCCGGCCTGCTCGGCGGCCTCGCCGCCGATCGCGCCCGTTTGCGCAGCATGGCCGTCGCGGCCCGGGCCCTGGCCAAGACCGACGCCACCGAGCAGGTGGCGGCCGAGTGTCTGGCCATCTGCCGTCAGGAGGCCGCATGAGCACCCCGGTGATTCAGCAGGGTGAGATGGTCAATCCGATGGGGCGCATGCGCCGCATCCATTTCGTCGGCATCGGCGGCGTTGGCATGGGCGGCATCGCCGAGGTGCTGATCAACCTGGGCTACCAGGTCTCCGGCTCCGACCTGGGCGAAAACGCCATGACCCGTCATCTGGCCGCCCTCGGCGCGCGGATCAGCCGCGGCCACGGCGCGGAAAACGTTGCCGCGGTGGACGTGGTGGTCACCTCCAGCGCCGTGACCCGCGACAACCCCGAGGTGGTGGCGGCCCAGGAGGCGCGCATCCCGGTGGTGCCGCGGGCCGAGATGCTGGCCGAGCTGATGCGCTTCCGCTACGGCATCGCGGTGGCCGGCACCCACGGCAAGACCACCACCACCAGCCTGACCGCCAGCCTGCTGGCCGAGGGCGGTCTCGATCCGACCTTCGTCATCGGCGGCCGCCTCAACAGCGCCGGCACCAACGCGCGCCTCGGCGCCGGCCGCTACCTGGTGGCCGAGGCCGACGAGAGCGACGCCTCCTTCCTCTACCTGCAGCCGATGCTGGCGGTGGTGACCAATATCGATGCCGACCACCTGGCGACCTACGGCGGCGACTTCGGCCGCATGCGCGAGACCTTCATCGAATTCATCCACCACCTGCCGTTCTACGGCCAGGCGGTGCTGTGCAGTGACGATCCGGTGGTCCGTGAGCTGCTGCCGCGGATCAACCGCCCGGTGGTCACCTACGGCACCGGCGAGGAGGCCGACGTGCGCGCCGAGGGCTTCGAGCAGAGCGGCACCCAGAGCCGTTTCCAGGTTCACCTGCCGGGGCGCGACGCAGCCCTCGAGGTGCTGCTCAACATGCCGGGCCGCCACAACATGCTCAACAGCCTGGCGGCGATCGCGGTGGCGGTGGAGCTGGGGGTGGACGACGCGGCCATCCAGCGCGGCCTGGCCGGATTCCAGGGTATCGGCCGCCGCTTCCAGCTGCGCGGCGAGCTGCAGTTCCCCAACGGTCGCGCCCAGTTGATCGACGACTACGGCCACCACCCGCGCGAGCTGGCCGCCACCGTGCGCGCGATTCGCGACGGCTGGCCGGAGCGGCGTCTGGTGATGGTGTTCCAGCCCCACCGCTACACCCGCACCCGCGACCTGCTGGACGATTTCGCCCAGGTGTTGTCGGAGTGCGACGCGCTGGTGCTGACCGAGGTCTACTCCGCCGGCGAGGCCCCCATCGCCGGCGCCGACGGCCGGGCCCTGGCCCGGGCGATCCGCGCCCGCGGCCGGGTGGACCCGGTGTTCGCGGAGACGCCGGACGAGGTGGCGCGGCTGCTGCCGGGGCTGATCCAGGACGGCGACATCCTGCTGTTGCAGGGGGCGGGTAGCGTGGGCGTGCTGGCCCGGGGGCTGGCCGAACAGTTTGGTGATGGGGGCGACCCCGAGGAGGGACGGGCATGAAGCGGGAAGCGGCAAGGCATTTGCGCAGCGGTTGCGGCGAGGCCCTGGTCAGCCGTTTGGCCGAGTGTGCGGCGGCGCTTAGGGCCCGGCGCAGCGCCGGGCGCAGCAACAAACGGCGGGGGCGCAAGGTGCGCTGATGATGACTTTGGTCCGACTCGACATGCCGCGGGGCGAACTGCGCCTTGAGGAGCCGATGGCGGCCCACACCAGCTGGCGGGTGGGCGGCCCGGCCGAGCGTTTCTATCGCCCGGCGGA
>CAZMMH010000325.1:0-3368 GCA_964567315.1 uncultured Gammaproteobacteria bacterium | reverse complement strand
TTCACCAGCCAGCGGCGCACGTCGTCGGTGACGTAGCGGTGCGCCTCCATGGCGTAGTAGACGGTGACCCGGGCGTTCTTGCGGTCGATGGCGTCGATCTTGGTCATGAAGTAGTAGCCGCCGACGCCGATGCCGACCAGGGCCGGCATACGTGCGGTGATCTGGGCCTGCTTGATGTCGGGAAAGATCACCCCGGTGATGTTGAAGCTGCCCATGATGGCGTCCGCCTCGTAGCAGTCGCGCATGCGGGTGAAGGCGATGCGGTAGGCCGTGTCGTAGGGCTCGGGCACGATGAAGCTCTGGTGGCCGGCGCTGCCGTCTTCCAGCCGTTTCACCGAGGGGGCGCCGCAGGCGGTGAGCAGGAGGGTCGCCAGCAGCAGCGGGAGCAGTTTCGCCATGGAGGTTCCTTTCTTCTTGTCGTATCGAACGCGTTGCCGCGGCACCGTCCCGGCGGAGGGCGCCCGTCATTCAGGTTAGCTGTTCAATACGCGAGCGCGCGGCTTCTGGCAAGTCGGCAGGGTACCGACGGCCGTGGTTCGGGAGGTGGGTATCGCGGCGAGGGAGGGGCCGCCCGGGCGCACCGCGCCCGGGCGGGGACGATCAGCCGAACAGCGAGTGCCAGAAACGGCTGCCCCAGGAGGGCTTGTTGAAGGTGGCGACCGCCCCCTTGTTGAGGAAGTAGGGACCGTACTGCTGGTCCTCGTCCATGATGTGTTTGGTCAGCCACATCTTCAGGAAGTGCAGCAACTCGAAGCTGATGGACTTCTTGCCGGTGGCGAGCTTCTCCTGCAGCTCCTTCACCTCGTCGATCAATTGGTCGTGGAGGGCCTTGTGGTCGTCGTAGCCGGGATAGCCGAGGATGCGCATCAGGCTTTCCTCCACCGCGAAGTGGATCTTGGTGTAGTCCACCAATTCGCCGAGGATGGCCTGGGCGGCGACGCTGCCGTGATGGTGTTGAATGGCGTCGTTGAGCTGGTTGAGTAGGTTGACCAGCACCCGGTGCTGTTCGTCGATCTCCTGAATGCCAACGCTCAGTTCGTCGCTCCACTGGACGAGCAGCGTGGATGGTTCGGCCTCGGCGGTCGCTCTTGCGGTCATAACGGTTCCTCCGGCTGTTACTTCGGTCCGCGTCGCCGCGGACACAACAGCATCGGAGTATTGGAAATTGCCAAAAGGTTGATATTGACCCAGGTCAAAGGGAGGGGATTTACCCTTCGTTGCCCTTCAATTCCCTGACCCACATCGCAGTTGCGCCCGCCACCGCCGCCGGCATCACCAGGAAATTGAACAGCGGCGTCATGGTGGCGAGCAGGGTCGCGCCGCCGAAGCCGAGGGCGGAGAGGCGGTGCTCGCGCAGGCGCTGCCGCTGCTGGCGGCCGGCCATGGCGTGGTTGCCCATGGGGTAGTCGGCGTACTCCACCGCCAGCATCCAGGCGCTGAACAGCCCCCACAGGAACGGCGCGGCGAGATTGACCAGCGGGATGACGAACAGGAGCAGCAGCGGCAGCGCCCACATCGCCCAATAGCCGATCTTGCCCAGCTCGTCGACGATTGCCTGGGGCGCCTCCTTGAGCGCCTGGCCCAGGCCGAGGCCGGCTGGCGGGGCACGCCCGGTGAGGTGTTTCTCCACCGCTTCCGCCAGCACCGAATTGAACGGCGCCGCGATCAGGTTGGCGACGATGGAGAAGGCGAAGAAGAACAGCAGGGCGGTCAGCAGTCCGAACAGCAGCCAGAACAGGATCTGCAGCCAGGCAAGCCAGCTGGGCAGGTGCGATATCAGCCAGTGCATGAGCAGCCCGAACTCGTCGGCCAGCAGGCCGATCAGCAGGCCGAAGACCAGCACGTTGATTCCCAGGGGCAGGATCACGAAACGGCGCAGGCCGGGGCGGAAGATCAGGCCGAGTCCGGTGAGCAGGTCGCGGGCGCCGAGGAGGGGCTTGGAAACCATGGGGGCTCCTTGCGGTGTTTCGGGGTGTCGGGACTTTAGGCGATGGGCGCCCGCGATGGAAGGGCGCCCCGGCGGGCCAGCAGGGCGCTGCCGTAGGCCGCCTGTTGGTGCTCGGCCTGCTCTACCGCAACGCCGAGCAGCCGTTGCCGGATGCGGCGCCAGGCGGCGTTGGCGGCGCCGCCGCCGATGGAGATGACCCGGCTTGGCGCCGGCGCGCCGAGGGCCGTGAGCCGCGCATAGCCCTCTGCCTCGATCGCGGCGATGCCCTCCAGCAGCCCCTGGAAGAAACGCGCGTCCTCGTCCGGCCGGGGTGTCAGGCGCGCTTCCAATGCCGGATCGTTGCGCGGAAAGCGCTCGCCCGGGGCCGGCAGCGGATAGTAGTCGAGGCCGGTCGGGCGCTCGGGGTCGAGCTCCCGCTCCAGGGCGGCCATCTCGGCGTCGCTGAAGAAGTGGCGCAGCGCCGCTCCGCCGCTGTTGGAGCCGCCGCCCACCAGCCACAGATCGCCCAGGGGCTGGCTGTAGACCCCGTAGGCGGGGGCCGACACGGGGTGTTCGGAGATGACCTTGAGCACCAGGGTCGAGCCCAGGGAGGTGACCGCGTCGCCGGGCGCGGCGGCGCCGGTGGCGAGGAAGGCCGCGGTGCTGTCGGTGGTGCCGGCGGCCACCAGGGTATCCGGGTGGAGGCCGAAGCGGTCGGCAAGCGCCGGTGCCACGGGCCCGATGGGCTGCCCCGGCTCGTGCACCGCGGGCAGCAGGCGCTGCGGCACCCCGAGGGTGTCGAGCCATGCGGGCCAGCGGTGGCCGGCGGCGTCATAGCCCAGCTTGAGCACATTGTTGGCGTCGCTGACATCGAGGCGCCCGGCCAGGCGGCCGTAGATCCAGTCGGCCTGGGTGTGGACGCGGGCGGCGCTATGGTCGCCGTGGGCCAGCAGCCAGAGCAGCTTGGCCAGGCCCGAGCCGGTGCCGAAGGCGGCGCTGTCGGCCGGGGCGCAGGCGGCGATACGCGCCGCCTCGGCGGTGGCGCGGTTGTCGTTGTACATCAGGGCGGGGCCGAGTGGGCTGCCGGCGGCGTCGGTCAGCAGCAGCGTGCCGGAGGTGCCGTCCACCGCCAGGGCGGCGATCCGCCCCGGCGCGACCCGGGTGAACAGCTCGTCGAGCAGTGCCTCCACGGCCTGCCACCACAGCTCCGGCGCCTGCTCCACCGCCGCTCCCGCCCGCCGCGGGGGCGGCAGGGGCCGGGTCGCCTCGGCCCGCTCGCGGCCATCGGCGTCGATCGCCAGGGCGCGGCAGCCGGAGGTGCCGAGGTCGATGCCGAGGTAGAGATCGCCGTCGGGGTTCAGGGCAGGGTGACCGGGGTCGGCGGGTTCCAGTCGGCGGCGCGGTGCTCGGCCACCACGGTGGTGTAGATGCCGCCGCGGAC
>CAZMMH010000324.1:0-3377 GCA_964567315.1 uncultured Gammaproteobacteria bacterium | reverse complement strand
ATCCACTTCGTCGCCTCGCCGCGCCACGCCGACCTGCTGCTGGTCACCGGGCCGGTGTCGCGGCACATGGAGGAGGCCCTGCGGCGTACCTATGAGGCCACCCCGGAGCCCAAGCTGGTGGTGGCGGTGGGCGACTGCGGCGCCACCGGCGGCGAGTTCGGAGTCTCCTACGCCAGCTGCGGCGCCGTCTCCAACGTGATCCCCGTGGACGCTGTGATTCCCGGCTGTCCGCCGACGCCGCTGACGCTGGCGCTGGGGCTGCTGGCGGTGGTCGACGGCAAGACCGGCAACGGAGCAAGGTAGGAGCGGCGCCCTCGCCGCGAATCGCGCGCATTGGGGCCCTCGGCAATCTTCGCGGCGAGGGCGCCGCTCCTACAAGGCCGGGTGGTGGGTGTTCTGCCACGGTCGCTTCGAGGCGGGGTGGCGAGTCAGTTAATAGTGAAGAGTTAATTGTGAAGAGTGAATAGTGCATAGTTGAGGTGCGCTTCGCGTGACTGTTCCGAAACAGGCGCCCGCGGAGCGCGCACCGGAACGGTTCACTCTTCACCATCAACCGCTCACTGGTTTTCCGATGCCCTTCGCCAACCCATCCACCGACACGATCCGTTCCCTCCTCGCGCGGGTGCAAACCATCGTCGTGGTTGGTCTGTCGCCCAGGGAGAGCCGCCCCAGCCACCAGGTGGCGCGGGCGATGCAGGGCTTCGGCTACCGCATCGTGCCGGTGCGGCCGGCGGTGGAGAGCGTGCTCGGCGAGCCCGCCTACCCGGACCTTGCCGCCCTGCCGGAGCCCCCCGAGCTGGTGGACGTGTTCCGGGCGCCCGAGCACGTCGGGCCCATCGTCGACGCCTGCATCGCCCGCGGGGTGCCGGCCCTTTGGCTGCAGGACGGGGTGGTCAACGCGGCCGAGGCCCGGCGGGCCCGGGAGGCGGGCATCCTGGTGGTGATGGACCGCTGCGTCTACCGCGACTACCTGCTGCTCGATGTCGCCGCCCTGCGGCCGGGGAAATAAATGGCGCGCTCCAAGGGTCTCATTGGCATGGGAAGCGCGCAAAGCCAGTTCGACGCCCTGGTCACCGCCCACTCGGCCGACATGTTTCGTTACGCCTATTGGTTGGCGCGGGAGCGGGCGACGGCCGAGGACCTGGTCCAGGAGGCCTTCCTGCGGGCCTGGAAGTCGTTGCACAAGCTCAAGGAGACCAAGGCCGCCAAGGCCTGGCTGGTGACGATCCTGCGCCGGGAGTTCCTGCGCAACCGGGGCCGTTACCAGTTGGAGATCACCGGCGACTTCGATCTGGCGGAGATGGCCGGCGGCCGCGGTGAATACGACACCAGCACCGAGGCCTTCGTCCTGCGCCGGGCCCTGGCGGGCCTGGCCGAGGAGTATCGCGAACCCCTGGTGTTGCAGGTACTGCACGGATACAGCACGGACGAGATCGCGCAGATTCTCGAACTGAATCAGGCGACGGTATTGACCCGCCTGTTCCGCGCCCGCAAGAAGATGCGCGCGTTGCTCGAAGGGGAGGGCCCCGGAGAGCGGGAGCAAAAACCATGAACTGCCTAGAATTCCATCGCCACTGCCTGGCCGATCCCGACAGCCGGGACCCCGAGTTCCTGCGCCACCGCGAGAGCTGCCCTGCCTGCGCCCGCCTGGCCGCGCGCACCGATGCCCTCGACCGCGACCTCGCCCGGGCAATGCGGGTGCCGGTCCCCGACGGCCTGGAGGGACGCATCCGTCTGGCCCAGACCACCCGCCGGCGCCGGGTCAACGCGCGCTACAGCTGGCTGGCCATGGCCGCCAGCGTGCTGCTGATGGTCAGCGGCATGCGCTTCGGCTACTACTACATGCAGCTGGCGCCCCTCGACCGGGCGGTGCTGCACGAGGCGGCCGAGCACGCCAACATGTATACCCCGAGCGGCCTGATGACCGTGGCCGCCATCGAGACCCAGTTCCGCAAGGCGCGCATGCAGCTGCGCGGTCCGCTGAAGATCTACGCCGCCGAGTATTGCACCATCCACGGCGTCGACGCCCTGCACCTGGTGCTGGAGACTGACCACGGCTTGGTCACCGTGCTGATCATGCCCAACAACGCGGTCACCGCGCCCATGCACGTGGCCGGCGGCGGCCTCAGTGGCATGATCGAGCCGGCGGCCCGGGGCAGTGTGGCGGTGATCGGCGCGCCGCCCACCGAGGTGGCCGAGCTGACCCAGCAGGTGGAGAAGGCGGTGGTTGTGCTCTAAAGGCAGAAGGCCCGCCAGCTTCCCTCCGGGTGGCTGGGCCGGTAACCTTCGGCCATGCAGCTCCCCTTCACCAAGATGCACGGTTTGGGCAACGACTTCGTCGTCCTCGATGGTGTCAGCGAGTCCATCGCCCTGAGCCCGGAACAGATCCGCCTGCTCGCTGACCGCCACTTCGGTATCGGCTGCGACCAGCTGCTGCTGGTGGAGCCGGCCGAGGCCGAGGGGGTCGATTTCCGCTACCGCATCTTCAACGCCGACGGCGGCGAGGTGGAGCAGTGCGGCAACGGCGCCCGCTGCTTCGCCCGCTTCGTCCGCGACCAGGGGCTCAGCGACAAGGCGCTGATCACGGTCGAGACCGCCGGCGGCGTCATCCAGCTGCAGATCGAGGAGGACGGCCAGGTCACCGTGGACATGGGCCTGCCCCGTTTCGAGCCCGCCGAGATCCCCTTCACCGCCGAGGCCGTCGCCCCCAGCTACGCCATCGAGGTGGACGGGCGGGTGATGGAGTTCGGCGTGGTCTCCATGGGCAATCCCCACGCCGTGCTGCGGGTCAACGACGTCGACCAGGCGCCGGTGGACGAGCTCGGTCCCCTGATCGAATCCCACCCCCGCTTCCCGCGCCGGGTCAACGCCGGTTTCATGCAGGTGGTGGACCGCCACCACATCCGCCTGCGGGTCTTCGAGCGCGGTGTCGGCGAGACCCTGGCCTGTGGCACCGGCGCCTGCGCCGCAGTGGTGGTGGGCCAGGTCCAGGGCCTGCTGGAGGCCCCGGTGACGGTCGAACTGCCCGGCGGAGAACTTGTGATAAGCTGGGAAGGAACAGGCCAGCCGGTGCTCATGACCGGTCCCGCCACCCGGGTTTTCGAGGGCAGCATCGACATATGAGCACGCACCAGAACCACCAGCCCAAGCCGTCGCCGCTGAGCGATGACGAGGTCGCCGAGTTCCTGCGCGACAATCCCGAATTCTTCGAGCGCCAGCCCGAGTTGCTGGCCGAGCTGAGCGTCCCCCACGAGTGCGGCGAGGCGATCTCCCTGGTGGAGCGCCAGGTGTCCCTGCTGCGTGAGCAGAACCACAGCCTGCGGCGCAAGCTGATGGACCTGGTGCAGACCGCCCGCGACAACAGCAGCACCCACGAG
>CAZMMH010000323.1:3118-3380 GCA_964567315.1 uncultured Gammaproteobacteria bacterium | reverse complement strand
CATGGAGCCGCCGATCAGCACCGGCTGGCCGTAGGGCCGCAGGGCCTCGGGGATCTCCGGATGCCCCGGACCGAAGGCGCGGGTCGCCCCCTTGCGGTGGACGAACAGCTCGCGCGCCACGCCGTCCACCTCATGGCGCTCCAGCTTGCAGGTGTTGTGGGAGACGTCGTAGAGCAGGCGCAGATCGGCCCCCGGCAGCACCCGGGCGAAGGCCTCCCGGGTCAGATGGGTGAGGATCTGGCGGTTGGCCAGGGCGCAGTTG
>CAZMMH010000323.1:0-3108 GCA_964567315.1 uncultured Gammaproteobacteria bacterium | reverse complement strand
CAGTTGATCCCGGCGCGCATGGCGCCCAGGTACTCCCGGCCCACGTGGGAGTCGATGGGTGCGCAGGCCAGCTCCCGGTCGGGCAGCTGGATGCCGTGCTGGACCGCCGTGGTAGCCATCCGTTTGAGGAACTCCGTGCCGATCTGGTGGCCGAGGCCGCGGGAACCGCAGTGGATGGAGATCAGGATGTCATCCAGCCGCAGGCCGTAGCCAGCGGCGATTTCGGGATCAAAGATTGCCGTGACCCGCTGCACCTCCAGGTAGTGGTTGCCGGAGCCGAGGGTACCCATCTCGTCCTGCTGGCGGGTCTTGGCGCGCAGGGAGACCGCGCGCGGGTCGGCGCCGGCCATGCAGCCGTGCTCCTCTGTCCGCTCCAGGTCGGCGGGCTCGCCGTAGCCCTGAGCCACCGCCCAGGCGGCGCCGCCAGCGAGCATGGCGTCCATGGACTTGCCCTTGAGCCGCAGCCGGCCGGTGGAGCCGACCCCGGCGGGAATGGCCCGAAAGAGTTCGTCGGCCAGCTCCCGCTGCAGCCCCAGCACGGCCTGCGGGTCGAGGCCGGTCTGCAGGGTGCGCACACCGCAGGAGATGTCGAAGCCGACCCCGCCGGCGGAGACCACGCCGCCCGCGGCCGGGTCGAAGGCGGCCACCCCGCCGATGGGGAAGCCGTAGCCCCAGTGGGCGTCGGGCATGGCGTAGCTGGCCTTGACGATGCCCGGCAGGGTGGCCACGTTGCGGGCCTGCTCGAACACCTTGTCGTCCATCGCCTCGACCAGCGCATGGTCGGCGTAGATGATCGCCGGCACGCGCATGTCGCCGCTCATGGGCAGTTCCCAGGTGTAGTCGTCGCGCCGGATCAGTCCCTGCCTCATCGCCTCACCCGCGATTCGCTCCATGCCGCCCGGGCAAGGCCGAAGCGCTCGACATCCTCGGCCGCGCCCCACTTCTCGACCATGCCCGGCAGGTAGGCCTCGCGGACCAGACCGAGCCGCGCCAGCACCCGGGCCGAGGCCGGGTTGCGCACCATGCAGTGAGCATAGACGCGCTCGAGGCCGAATTCATTGAAGGCGAAGGCGAGCACCGCCGCCGCGCCCTCGCTGGCGTAGCCGCGGCCCCAGTGCGGACGGCCGAGCCAGTAACCCAGCTCCGCCGCGCGGCCGTCGTCGTCGACCGTCAGGCCACAGGCGCCGAGCAGTTCACCGCTCTCCCGCAGGGTCAGGGCGAAGACCGCCTGCTCGCGCCGCGCGAAGAACAGGCGGTGGGTGGCGATCCAAGCCTCGGCGGCACCATCGGGATAGGGGTGGGGAATGTTGAGGGTGGTGTCGGCCACCGCGCGCTCGCCGGCCAGCCGCTGCACCACGGGGGCATCCGCGGCGCGGAAGAGGCGCAGACGCAGGCGCGGCGTGAGCAGCTCCGGCGCCGCGGAACCGTTCACACGTCTACCACGCACTCCGCCCGCCACAGGCCGTCTTCGCCACGGGCGACCTTGAGCCCGGTGTAGGTGGCGCCCTTCACCTCCACCGTCGGTCGGTGACGGAGCGGATCCACCGGCTCGCCCCAGGCGGTGCCGTGCAGGTGCTCGCGGTCCATGTTCACCTCGAAACGGGAGAACAACAGATGGCGCACCGCCATCTCGTAGACCAGGGCATTGAGCCAGTCCACCAGCAGCAGTTCCGCATCGGGCGCGCCGCACTCCACCGCCACCTTCTGCTCCGCCTGCACCTCCGCGGGATCGGCCACCACCGCGGTCAGGGCCAGGGCCGCCTGGGCAAAGGCCCCCTCCAGGGTCGGCGCGATCCCACGCACGCCGATGTCGGCCTCGTGCGGAAAGTGTTCCCAGCGGCTGTCACCCGTCACCTTCTCGCCTCCCCCTGTCTGCCACTGCAACAATCCAGCAACCCTGATGAAACCACCGAAGAGACTGAAGACACCGAAAAGAGAGATGAAAACATGGGTGATCGCGCAGGTGCGGCTGCGACACGTACCGCATCCACCATACCACCCCTTACGCCTTCGCCTTTTCGGTGTCTTCAGTCTCTTCGGTGGTTCCCTGTCGTTCCTTGATTCAAGACAACAGCATGCGCAGGCCGAGCAGGGCAAGCAAGAGGGCGAACAGGCGTTTGAGCACCGCCGTGGGCAGGCTGTGGGCCAGGCGGGCGCCGAGGGGCGCGAACAGGGCGCTGGCCACGCTGACGCCGGCGAAGGCCGGCCAGTAGATGTAGCCGCTGGACCAGGCCGGCAGGCCCGCCTCGCCCCAACCGGCGACCACGAAGCCGACGGTGCCGGCCACCGCGATGGGCAGGCCGCAGGCGGCCGAGGTGGCCACGGCATTGCGCATCGCCACGTTGCACCAGGCGAGGAAGGGCACGGTGAGGGTGCCGCCGCCGACGCCGATGATCGCCGAGATCGTGCCGATCACCCCGCCGGCGAGCCCCATGCCCGCCGCGGCCGGCAGCCCGCGGTGGGGGGCCGGTTTGAGGCCGAATCCCATCTGGGTGGCCACCACCAGCTCGAACACGCCGAACACCAGGCGCAGATCGGGGCTCGGCAGGCTGTGGGCGATGGCCGCCCCGAGCCAGGCACCGAGCACGATCCCCGGCATCAGCCGCCAGAACACCGACCAGAGCACCGCGCCGCGGCGGTGGTGGGCCCGCACCGAGGAGATCGAGGTGAGCACGATGGTGGCCAGGGAGGTGCCCACCGCCAGGTGCATGATGCTGTCGCCGGCAAAGCCCAGGCCGGTGAAGACGAAGGCCAGCACCGGCACGATCACCAGCCCGCCGCCGACGCCGAGCAGCCCGGCAAGCACGCCGGCGAAGGCGCCGATGGAGAGGTAGATCAACAATTCAGACATGGATGAAGAACATCAGTCAAAAGCATCTCGCGCAGAGACGCAAAGGCGCAGAAAAAAACCTGAAACCCCGTCTCGCGCAAAGATCGCAAAGCACGCGAAGGGAATGCGAGAGCAGGGTCGTTTACGGCTCCGAACAAGACGTGGTGGCAAGCGCCTCGACGTGGAGGCTACGACAAGGCCATGCCATCAAGCCAGTCTCTATCTTTGTGTGCTTTGCGATCTTTGCGAGAGATAGTCTTTTGATCTTCTCTGCGCCT
>CAZMMH010000322.1:0-3381 GCA_964567315.1 uncultured Gammaproteobacteria bacterium | reverse complement strand
CTCGGCCACCTGGTCCTGGGCCAGGGCCTTCGTCGGAAAGAGATATAGCGCCTTGGCCTGCTCGGTCAGCGCCCCCTGCAGCACCGGCAGGTTGTAGCAGAGGGTCTTGCCCGAGGCCGTCGGTGTGACCACCACCGTGTGCCGGCCCGCCCCCACGCTGCGCCAGGCCTCCGCCTGGTGACTGTAGAGCCGTTGCACCCCGCGCGCGCGCAGGGCCGCGGCCAGGGCCGGAGCGAGCCGGTCGGGCAGCGGCGCGTAGCGTCCCTCGCGCGCCGGAATCACCAGCTCGCCGGTAATCCGTGCCTTGTATTTCTGCCGCAGGCGGTCGGCGAGCCGGCGCACCGGGTCATCGTCGGTGACGGGAAGCTGCGAGGCGGCTACACTCATGCCTGGGTTCTCCATCGGTTCTATTGCGGCTACTATAGAACGAATGGAGAACGGCGGCCAGCGGCACGCGGCCGCTGGCCGCAGGTTGAATTACGGTGCGCCTGCGGCGCGGTGTTTCGAAATTTTCCGCCCTGCGCCCTTACGCTGTCTTTCAATATATACGTTTTATATGATTAATCTGACCCGTCGACAGGAAGAGATCCTCGTGCTGCTGAAGAGCGGCGGCTTCGGCCATGCGCCGACCCTGGACGAGCTGTGCACGGCGTTGGGGCTCTCATCGCGGGGGTCGATGCACAAGCAGGTGCAGGCCTTGGTGGAGGCCGGGCTGGTGGAGCCCCTGGGCGGGCGCCAGCGCGGGGTGCGCCTGACCGATGCCGCCGGCGGCGACGACGAGCTGCCGCTGTTGGGGCGGATCGCTGCGGGGCGGCCGATCGAGGCGCTGAGCACACCGGAGACGATCCAGGTGCCGCCGGCCCTGCGCGGCCGCGGCGAGTGTTACGTGCTGGAGGTGCGCGGCGACTCCATGATCGACGAGGGCATTCTCGACGGCGACTGGGTGGTGATCGAAAGCCGCGACCAGGCCCGCAACGGCGAGATCGTGGTGGCCCTGGTGGACGATGCCGAGGCGACCCTCAAGCGGATCGAGCAGCGCCCCGGCTGGGTGCTCCTGCACCCGGCCAACCCCAGCATGGAGGCGCTGAAATACGCACCCGAACGGGTGCGCATTCAGGGGGTGCTGGTGGGGCAGATGCGCCGTTATCGCTGACCGCCCCTGCCCCCTTCCGGTATTCTTAGGGCCGCCACCGCACCACGAGGCCCCGCTCCCGCATGTTCAAGTCGGTCATCTACCGCCCCGTGTGGCTGCCGCTCGCAGTCACCGCGACCCTGCTCATGGTCGCGCTGCTGCTGTTGCTGATGACCGCCTCGCGCAGCGTCGACCGCCTGGTACCGGTGCACGAGCACCTCAATGAGCTGATGTTGCTGCAGGACGTGGCCCTGCACGTGGACCAGTTAATGGTGGAAAATCCGCCCGGCGGCGGCAACACCCGCGAGGTACTGCTCAACGAACTGCGCATCGTCCTCGACCGCGACTACCTGGTGGCCAATACCCCCATCACCCTGCGCCGGATCTACAACGAGCTGAACGACGCCGACTTCGCGACCTCGCGGGTCCTCGGCGACACCCTGCACGGCATCCATGCCGTGCTCACCGACGAGACCCGGGCCCACGATCAGCTGCTGGCCCAGGTCAGCCGCGCCGCCTCCCACTCCCAGCGCATCGCCGCCACCACCGTGGTGGCAATTCCGCTGCTTGCGGTGTTCGTGTTGTTCATGATCCGCCGCCGCGTGCTGCGCCCGCTGGACAACCTCGGCGGCCTGATGCAATCCCTGGCCAGCCGCGACTCCAGCCCGGTGGACACCGCCCGGGTCGATCCCCTGATCCGGCCGCTGTTCGCCAACTACAACGCCCTGCTCGAGCGGCTGGCGGAGCTGGAACAGGAGCATGCCGCGCGCCGCGAGTCCCTGGAGGAGCAGGTGCGCAACGCCACCGGCGCCCTGCTCGCCCAGCAGCGGGAACTGGCCAACGCCGAACGGCTGGCCGCGGTGGGCGAGCTGGCGGCGCGCCTGGCCCACGAACTGCGCAATCCCCTGGCCGGCATGCGCATGGCCATCGGCAACCTGCATGACGAAACGCAGCATGCCGAACAGCGGCAACGGCTGGAGATGGTGGCCTCCGAGCTGGACCGCATCACCACCCTGCTCAACGGCCTGCTCGACCAGGCCCGCCATGAGCCGGAGGCCTCGGTGCCGGTGGCGATGGCCTCCCTGGTCAACGACCTGCTGACCCTGGCCCGCTACCAGATGCCGGCCAACCTGCAGATACAGGCCGAGGTGCCCGAAGGCCTCGCCTGCCTGCTGCCCGAGGGCGGCCTGCGCCAGGCCCTGCTCAACCTGATCATCAACGCCCAGCAGGCGCTCGGCGCCGACGGCGGCCACATCCGGGTGCGTGTCGGTTACCATCCCGGCAGCGCCAGCCTGGTGGTCGAGGACAATGGCCCCGGCTTTTCGCCTGCCTGGCTGGCCAACGGCATCCGCCAGTTCCGCTCCTCGCGCCACGAAGGCACCGGCCTCGGCCTGGCCATGGTGCGGCGCTTCGCCGAGGGTCTGAACGGCGAGCTGCGCCTGGAGAACCTCACGCCCCACGGGGCCCGCGTGACCCTGCAACTGCCATGTAGCGAATCCCATGCATGAAACCCTGCTGCTGATCGAAGACGAACGCCTGCTCGGCTCCGAGCTGCAACGGCGCTTCCGCAACCTGGGCTGGGACGTCCGCTGGACGCCCACCATCCACGAGGCGGAGAGCCTGCTGCTGGACGACGGCCTCGACCCGCTGGTGGTGCTCTCGGACATGACCCTGCCCGACGGCAACGGCATGGACCTGATGGAGCGGGCGCGCAGCGCCGGGCTCTCGGGCGAATGGGTCTTCCTCACCGGCTACGGCGGCGTGCCCGACTCGGTGCGCGCCCTGCGCCTCGGCGCCTACGACTTCCTCACCAAGCCGTGCGAGCAGGAACGCCTGGACATGGTGATCGCCGGCGCCGGCCGCTCGGCCACGGCCCAGCGTCGCCTGCGCGACGAGAACACCGCGCGCATCCGCCGCTACTCGGTCGACTCCTTCACCGGCAACAGCGCCCGCGCGCGCAACGTGCGCAGCATGCTGGGGCGGCTGGCGGAGGTACCGTTCAGCGCCCTGATCATCACCGGCGAGACCGGCACCGGCAAGGGCCTGGTGGCGCGCATCCTGCACCACACCGGGCGCCGCGCCGAGGGGCCGCTGGTGGAGGTCAACTGTGCCGCATTGCCGCGGGAACTGCTGGAATCGGAGCTGTTCGGCCACGAGGCCGGCGCCTTCACCGGGGCCAAGGGCCGCCGCCGCGGCCTGCTGGAACAGGCCACCGGCGGCACCCTGTTCCTGGACGAGATCGGCGAGCT
>CAZMMH010000321.1:0-3389 GCA_964567315.1 uncultured Gammaproteobacteria bacterium | reverse complement strand
CCCGCCGCCTGCCCGGCGCTGCCGGCCACATCCTCGATGGTGCCGGAAAAGTCGTTAATGGCCGCGGCGACCCGGTCGATCTCCCCCCGCTGGCGCTCGATCGCCTGCTCGGTCTGCTCGGCGCCGGCGGCCATCTCGGCCACCGCCCCCTGCAGATGGCCGGCAAAGTCGTCCATCCGCCCGAGCAGGGTCCGCAGCCGCGCCTCCTGCATCTCCAGGGCACAGACCACCGCGCCGAGCTGATTGCGGCGGCCGCCGTAGACCATCTGCATGATCGGGTTGTCCACCACCTGACGCGAGCGGAGCGCGAGCGCGTTCAGCGGCCGCATCAGCCACCGGCTCAGCAGGGCAGATGCGCCCAGGGCGATGATGAAGCTCAACGCCGCGGGAATCGCCTCCAGATCGCCGAACAGCATGGCGCCCGCCACACCGACCGCCGCCACCACGGCGAAGGCGCCGAACACCTTGGCCACACAGCCGACCTCCCACGGACGCATGCGCGCCGCCTTGCCCCCGTTGAGGCGGCCATAGAGCTTCTCTGCGTTGGCCACCTGCTGCGCGGTGGCCGGGACCCGTACCGACTGGAAACCGACGGCGTGCCCGGCTTCGATGATGGGGGCGACGTAGGCGCTGACCCAATAGTGGTCGCCGTTCTTGCTGCGGTTCTTCACCACCCCCATCCATGGCCGCCCGCCCTGCAGGGTGTCCCAGAGATCCTTGAAGGCCGCGGACGGCATGTCGGGATGACGGACGATGTTGTGGTTCTGCCCCAGCAGCTCCTCCTCCGTGAATCCCGCGGCGGTGACGAAATCCTCGTTCACCGAGGTGATCACGCCGTTGAGGTCGGTGGTGGAGATGATCATGGCGTCGGGCGGCAGCACAAGCTCCCGCTGGCTCACAGGCTGGTTGTTCTTCACGGGGGTCTCCTTGTCGGGCGGCCGCGGCAATGCGCTCCCGTCCGTTATTGGTATTGTTATCGTGGCCGGCCGTGCGATGGGGAGGGACCATCGGCCAACAACCGACTACTATAGTCCAGTTTAATAAAACCTTCATTGTGCGGAATTGGGGAAGGCACCCAGGCGCACCGAACGGCCTGGGGCGACTACAATCGCCGCATATGGAAGCCGCCCAATCTCCGAAACCCCTGTTTCGGCGGCGCTGGTTTCAGGGTCTTGCGGCGCTGCTGCTGCTGCTGTCCCTGGTCCTCGCCGCCCTGCCCTACGCCATCGGCTACGGCCTGCAGCGCTGGCTGCTCGACCACGGCGCCGAGGCGGCCACGATCGGCGACGTGGAGTTCAACCCCTTCGCCGGCGACCTGGTGCTGCACGACGTCCGTGTGACCAGCGGCGGCAAGCGGCTGGTGCTGCTGCCCGAGGTGAGCCTGCGGGTGGGCTGGGAACCCCTATGGCAGCGGCGCCTGTGGCTCGAACGCGTCACCATACGGGGTGCCGACCTGCAGGTGGTACAGGGGCGCGACGGCCGTTGGCGGGTGGGCATTCCACTGCCGGCGGCGGCGGAGCCCGCAGCTGCCAGCGGCGCACCCTGGGGCTTCGGCACCGGCCGGGTGATCCTCGAGAAGTGCCACCTGAGCCTCGACACGCCGCGCCTGAAGGCCCGTCTCGACATCGACCGCGCGGAGCTCTACCAGTTACGCAGCTGGTTGGTCCACCAACCCGCCCGCCTCACCTTCGCCGGCCGCCTCAACGGCGCCCCGCTGGCCGTCCAGGCCAGCACCGAACCCTTTGCCCCCACACCGAACCTGGACGGCCACCTGCAGCTCTCGGGCCTCGACCTGAGCCGCTTCGCGGCCCTCGGCGGACCGGCCGTGAAGCGGCTCGCGGGCCGGATCGATGCCGACACTGAGCTCCGGGCCCGCCTCGGCGACGGCGCCGTCGCGCTGGTGCAGAAAGGGACGCTAAAGCTCGCCGATTTCGAACTCGCCGATAGCGGTGGCCGGGCCGCCGCCAAGCGCCTGCACTGGAGCGGCGAACTCGACACCACGTTCGGCGCCGGGCATGACGACGCCATCCACCTGCGCGGCAGCGTGGATGCGGCCGGCGCCCGGCTGCGGCGCGGCGCCCCGGCCCTGGAGGCCAAGCTGGATTCCCTGATCTGGAAGGGCCGGGCGGCGGCGGTCCTGCCGAGGGGAAGCACCCGCTGGCAGCTGGCGCAGGAGGGACGACTGCAGCTGCGGCGGATGGCCCTGACGGCCGCCGCCAGCCACTTCAGCGGCGAGACTGTCGACTGGCAGGGCGCGCTCAATCTGCCGGGCCCCGGCTTCGAGGCCAGCGGCAGCCTGCATGGCAAGACCCTGGCCTATGACGATGGCCGGACACGGGCCGCCAGCGCCAGCCTCGCCTGGAACGGCGAGCTGCGGGGCACGACCGCCCAGGGCGGGAGCCGGGTGGCGCAGAAGGGCCGCCTGCAGGCCGGCGGCCTCATGCTCGACGCTCCGGCCGTGCAGCTGGACGAGCGCGAGCTGGACTGGAACGGCAAGTTGGAGGCGACCGGCGGCAAGGCGGCAAGCGCCTCCGCGGAGGGCAAGCTGAGCGCCGCCGGCCCGGGCCTGACCCTGCCCGGGGAGAAGCTGCGGATCGACCACGGCGCACTCAACTGGAGCGGCCGGGCCGCGCTGGCCGGCAACGCCCTTGACGCCCTCAGCGGCAGCCTCGCCGTCGCCGACCTCGGCCTGGGCCGGAACGGCGCCACCCTGATCACGGCGAAGTCGCTGGCCCTGAAGGACCTCAGCGGCAAGGAATCACGGCTGGCCGCCGGCCAGCTGCGGCTGCAGCAGCTGGTGCTGTTGCCCGGCACCGCGGCGGCATCTCCCCCGCTGCTCCGCGCGGCCACACTGAGCTCCAGCGGCCTCGCCTTCTCCACCGCGAACGGGCTGGATCTCGGCCGGCTCACCCTGAGCAACGCCACTGCACACCTGCAGCGGGGCAAGCGGGGCACGTGGCAGGAGTTGCAGCGGCTACCGGCCGCATCCACCGCCCGGACGGCGCCCGCGGCAAAGGGCAAGCCTGCCGACGCGCTGCCGCTGCGCCTGGCCGGACTCCAACTCGCGGGTCAAAACCGGATCGAATTCCGCGACGACCAGGTCGACCCGCCCTTCCATGCCGACGTCCGCCTCGAGAGCCTGAGCGTGGGCGCCGCCGACAGCCGTCAGCCCGACCGGGCCACCCCGGTCAGCGTCAAGGGCCGGATCGGCGACTACGGCAAGTTCCAGCTGAGCGGCGACATTCAGCCCTTCGCCGCCCGCGCCACGCTGCACCTCGCCGGAGCGGTGGAGAACCTCGACCTGCCGCCCCTCTCCGGCTACGCCCGGCGCGAGCTGGGCTACGACCTCACCAGCGGCCACCTCACCGCCGGCGTGCAGGTCAACATCG
>CAZMMH010000320.1:0-3391 GCA_964567315.1 uncultured Gammaproteobacteria bacterium | reverse complement strand
CGCGCAGGGCTACCTCGGTCTTGCCGAAGCCGACGTCGCCGCAGACCAGCCGGTCCATGGGCTGGGGCTTGCCCATGTCCTCCAGTACCTGCTCGATCGCCTGTTCCTGGTCCGGCGTCTCCTCGAACGGGAAGGTGGCGGCGAAGGCGGCGTAGTCCTCGCCGTGCGGGGCGATGGCGCGGCCCTGGCGGGCGGCACGGCGGGCGTAGATGTCGAGCAGCTCGGCGGCCACGTCGCGGGCGCGCTCGGCGGCACGGCGCCTGGCCTTGCTCCACTGTTCGCCGCCCAGCTTGTGCAGGGGGGCGTTCTCCGGCGAGCTGCCGGTGTAGCGGCTGATCAGGTGCAGCGAGGCCACCGGCACGTAGAGCTTGTCGCCGCCGGCGTACTCCAGGGCCAGGAATTCGTTCTCGCCGCCGCCCACCGCCAGCCGCTCCAGGCCGAGGAAGCGGCCGACGCCGTGCTCCTCGTGGACCACCGGCGCGCCGGGGCGCAGGTCGGTAAGGTCGCGGATCACCGCCTCGCTGTCGCGGGCCTGACGCTTGCGCCGGCGCCGTTGCTGGACCCGCTCGCCGAACAGCTGGGGCTCGGCGATCAGCGCCAGCTGCGGCTGCTCCAGCAGCAGGCCCTGCTCCAGCGGGGCGACGGTAATGCCGAGGGGCGCGTCCACGCCGATGAAGTCGCGCCAGCTGTCGAAGGCCTTGGGCCGGTGGCCGGCGTGCTGTAGCTGCTCCAGCAGCACCTCGCGCCTTCCCGCCGACTCGGCAACGAACAGCACCCGGCCGCCGAAGCCGGCGAGGAATTCGTCCAGGGCCCGGGTTGGGTTGGGGTCGCGCGCACGGATCAGCAGCGGCGGCGGGGTGGTGGTCGGGTGGTCGAGGGCCTCGCCCTGCTCCGGTGGGGCCTTGAAACGCTCGATCTGCACCCGCGGCAGGGCGGCCAGGCGCTGGTCGAGCTCCTCCGGGGCGAGGAACAGCTCCGCCGGCGGCAGGATCGGCCGTTCGCGGTCGTGGCGCAGGGATTCGAAGCGCTCCTCCACCTCGCGGCGGAAGTCGTCCGCGGCCTCCATGCTGGTGCCGGCCTCCGCCAGCAGGGCGTTGTCCGGCAGGTAGTCGAACAGGGTGGCCATCCGTTCGAAGAACAGGGGCAGGTAATACTCGATGCCGGCCGGGGCCAGACCCTGGGAGACGTCGCGGTAGATCTGGCTGGCCTGGGGGTCGCCCTCGAAGCGGACCCGGTAGGCGGCACGAAAGCGCTTGATCGCCTCCTCGGTGAGCGGGAACTCGCGCGCCGGCAGCAGGCGGATCTCCGTTACCTGGGCCACCGAGCGCTGGCTTTCCGGATCGAAGGTCCGGATCGACTCCACTTCGTCATCCAGCAGGTCGATGCGGTAGGGCAGCGGGCTGCCGGCCGGGAACAGGTCGATCAGCGAGCCGCGCACCGAATACTCGCCGTGTTCCATCACCTGGGAGACATAGCGGTAGCCACCGGCGTCCAGGCGCCGGCGCAGTTCGGCCGGGTCGAGGCGGTCGCCCACATCGAGCAGCAGGGTGTTGCCCTCCAGCCACTCCCGCGGCGGCAGCCGCTGCATCAGGGTGGCCACCGGCAGCAGCAGGATGCCGCGTTCGGTGGCCGGCAGCTGGTAGAGGGTCTGCAGGCGCTGAGAGACGATGTCCTGGTGCGGCGAGAAGAGGTCGTAGGGCAGGGTTTCCCAGTCGGGGAAGGTCAGGATCGGCAGTCCGCTGCCGGCGCCGAAGAAGCGCAGCTCCGTCTCCAGGGCGTAGGCGCTGGGCATGTCTGGGCAGAGCACCACCAGCGGCCCGGTGTGGCTCTGGGCCGTCTCGCTCAGCAGCAGGCCGGCCGCGGCGCCGTAGAGGCGCGACCAGAGCAGGCGCCGGGCAGGGCCGGGCAGCGGGCTGCGCAACAGCAGCGGGGCCGGGTGCTTGGACGACGGTTTGGGGGCGGCCGCGGGCATCGGATGTCGGAGCAGGGGAGCGGGAAAGGGCCGTATTCTCGCACAAGCCCGTGACCGGCGGCACCCCGCGGGCGGTCGGGGCCGGGCGCAGCGGGCACGTATGCGTCGCCGGCGGGAAAAACCCGCCCGGAAAGCGCCTTTCGGTTCCCGGGATTTTGACTATTCTTCGAGGGCCGGTTGCGGTCCCTTGCGGGGACGCCGGCGCGAGGGGTGGTGTGCCCCTGTCCATGGGGCGGGGCAAAGGACGACCAAAGCGCTCAACCTCTCGACGGACGGCCGGCTGCGAACGGCCGCGGACGGCAGGGTGGGGCGAGGATTGCGAGTTGGCATGGATTCTGCCTTGGTAATTCCCGTTGGTCTGGAACCAGACGTTTTTCAGAGCAAGTCGTCATCAACAAATACAACAGCAACGTCACGAGAGGAGTTTGCCCAATATGGCCCACGTCGTAATTATCGGTGCTAGCACCGGCGGTCTGCCCGCAGCCTATGAGGCGCGCGATGTTCTCGGTTCCGAGCACAAGATCACTGTCGTCAACATGTCCGACACCTTCAGCTTCGTGCCGTCCAATCCCTGGGTCGCGGTGGGCTGGCGGTCGCGCAAGGACGTCACCTTCCCCATCGAGCCTTACCTGAAGAAGAAGCGCATCGATTTCATTCCCAAGGCGGTGACCGCCATCAAGCCGGACGACAACCAGTTGGTGCTCGACGGCGGCGACGTGCTGAACTACGACTACCTGATCATCGCCACCGGCCCCAAGCTGGCCTTCGAGGAGGTCGAGGGCCTCGGGCCGCTGGCCGGCCATACCGAGTCCATCTGCACCATCGATCACGCGGAAAAGGCCTACGAGAATTGGAAGGATTTCGTGGCCAAGCCGGGCCCGATCGTCTGCGGCGCGGTGCAGGGCGCCTCCTGCTTCGGCCCGGCCTACGAGTTCGCCTTCATCATGGATGCGGACCTGCGCAAGCGTAAGATGCGCGACCAGGTGCCGATGACCTTCGTTACCTCGGAACCCTACATCGGCCACCTGGGCCTGGGCGGCGTGGGCGATTCCAAGGGCATGCTGGAGTCGGAGCTGCGCCAGCACCACATCAGCTGGATCTGCAACGCCAAGGTCATGAAGATCGAGGACGGCGTGATGCACGTCGACGAGCACGACGCCAGCGGCCAGGTGATCAAGAAGCACGAACTGAAGTTCTCGTATTCCATGATGCTGCCGGCCTTCAAGGGCGTGGACGCGGTCGCCGGCGTCGGCGAGGACCTGTGCAACCCGCGTGGCTTCGTCAAGGTGAACCAGTTCCAGCACAATCCCAAGTGGAAGAACATCTACTCCGTGGGCGTGTGCATCGCGATCCCGCCGGTGGAGGCGACCCCGGTGCCGACCGGCACGCCGAAGACCGGCTACATGATCGAGTCCATGG
>CAZMMH010000319.1:150-3394 GCA_964567315.1 uncultured Gammaproteobacteria bacterium | reverse complement strand
CCACGGTGGAGATCATCGACCCGGTGGCCGACTATGCCGAGCTGATGGAGAGGCTGTTCGACTTCGGCGCCATCCGCGCACTGTTCGCCACCGGCTTTCGCATGCGTTTCGATGCCATGCACGCCATCACCGGCCCCTACGCCCATGAAATCCTCGAGCGCCGCCTCGGCGCCCCCGCCGGCACGGTGATGAACGGCACCCCCCTGCCCGACTTCGGCGGCGGCCACCCGGACCCGAACCTGACCTACGCCCACGACCTGGTGGAGATCATGTTCGGTGAAGACGCGCCCGATTTCGGCGCCGCCTCCGATGGCGACGGCGACCGCAACATGGTTCTCGGCCGCCATTTCTTCGTCACCCCCTCCGACAGCCTCGCCGTCCTCGCCGCCAACGCCGGTCACGCACCGGGCTACGCCGGCGGCCTGGCCGGGGTGGCCCGCTCCATGCCCACCAGCGCGGCGGTGGACCGGGTCGCGGCCAAGCTGGGGCTGGAGTGCTTCGAAACCCCCACCGGCTGGAAGTTCTTCGGCAACCTGCTGGACGCCGGCCGCATCACCCTCTGCGGCGAGGAAAGCTTCGGCACCGGTTCCGACCACGTGCGCGAAAAGGACGGCCTGTGGGCGGTGCTGTTCTGGCTCAACGTGCTGGCGGCCCGCCGTCAACCGGTGGAGCAGATCGTGCGCGAGCACTGGCGCGACTACGGCCGCGACGTCTACACCCGCCACGACTACGAGGAGGTGGACTCCGAGGCCGCCCGCGGGGTGATGCAGCAGGTACGCGAGAGCATGGAGGGGCTGGTGGGCAACACCCTGGGCGGGCGCCCGGTGGCCTATGCCGACGACTTTGCCTACACCGACCCGGTGGACGGCAGCGTGAGCACCGGCCAGGGTCTGCGCATCGGCTTCGAGGACGGCTCCCGCATCGTCTTCCGCCTTTCCGGCACCGGCACCGTGGGCGCCACCCTGCGCATCTATGTCGAGAGCTTCGAGGCCGATCCCGCCGCCCACGAGCGCGACCCGCAGGAGGCCCTGGCGGAACTGATCGCGTTGGCCGCCGAGATCGCCGAACTGCAGGCACGCACGGGGCGCACGGCGCCGACCGTAATCACGTAATCACCTGAGGGCCGGCGGGCGGCGCGGCGACAAGCGTAGCGTATCCGTGGGATACTCGGCGGATTCGGGGCGTCGGCCAGGGCCACCGATACCAAGCACGGACAACCAGGGAGACTTCAGACATGCGTAAACCCATCATCGCCGCTGCCTTCGCCGCGGGCGTCATCGCCTTCGCTGCCGTCCAGCCCGCGCTGGCCGGCTGGAACCCCTACAACAAGGAAGAGGCGAAAAAACAGGGCGTTTCCGACACCGACGTGGCCGAAACCATCGCCCATTTCAAGAACAAGGACCCGAGCATCAAGCTGTTCTTCGAAAAGGCCTACGGCTATGTGGTGTTCCCCAGCGTGGGCAAGGCCGGCATGGGCATCGGCGGCGCCTTCGGCACGGGCAAGGTCTACGAACGGGGCCACCTGGTGGGCAAATCGAGCCTGACCCAGCTGACCATCGGCTTCCAGCTCGGCGGACAGGTCTACAGCGAGGTCATCTTCTTCAAGGACAAGTCGCACCTGGACGACTTCAAGCGCGGCAACTTCGAATTCGGTGCCCAGGCCTCCGCGGTAGCGGTGACCGCCGGCGCCTCGGCCAACGCGGACTACGACAACGGCGTGGCGGTGTTCACCCTGGCCAAGGGCGGCCTGATGTACGAGGCCACCATCGGCGGCCAGAAGTTCAGCTTCGAGCCGATCGGCAAATAGGCTCGGCCTTGATAGCAGCGACCGGCAGGTCGCGAAAACCTCAAGGCGAAACCGGCGAACATGAAGACAGCGAATAACGCGGGGATCGCCGTCCTTTCGGTGTCATCGGTCTCTTCGGTGGTTCCCGGGTTACGCCATCGCCCAGGCGCGGCGCCAAGTCACAGGCTGCCCCAGCCGCTGCGCCGCTGCGGCAGCCGCAGCCGCGGCAGCAGAAAACCGATCAGGATGCCGAGCACGATCACCCCGGCTCCGACCATGAACCAGTTCTTGGCACTCTGATAACGCAGCTCCCGGTTCTCCCGATTCAGCTCGTCCAGCTGCCGCGCCTGGGCCTGCACCTTGCCCCGCAGATCGTCGCGCTCCCGGGCGGTCTGAATCGCCTCCGTCGAGGTCCGCTTGAGCTGATCGAGCTGGCTCGCCAGACGGTCGCGGTCCCGGCGCAGCGCGGTATCCTCGCTCTGCAGTTTCTTGTGTGCCTCCTGCAGCTCCGCCAGGCGCGCGCTGAGCTTGTCCGGGGTCTGCTGCAGCTCCTTCAGCCGCTCCCGCAGGCTGCTCAGCTGAGAACGGGCGCTGGGGTTGTCCTGCAGCTGGCGGGTCAGCACGTAACCGACGGAGCCGTCGGCGGTGCGCACCTGCGAGTAGCCGCTGGCGGGATCAGTCTGCAACACGTCCAGGGCGTAGCCGCTGGGCAGCATGCGCAGGATCTTGTTGCTGGTACTGGAACCGCTGCGCATGGTGATCTTGAACTGGTCCGTGACATAGCGGGTTTCCGCGTGGGCCGTCAGCGAGACGGCGAGCAGGCCTGCCAGTACGAATGTCTTGTTCACGTGTCCTCTCCGGCGCTGGTGTTTGAATCGGATGACGCATTCTTTCAGAACGCGCCCGGCCTTGTCCAAGGCCTGGTTCACACGTTGTCGGCCGGCTCCGGCGTCTCGCTCCGGTCGCCCGCCGCGGCCTTGACGTAGATCGGCGCAAACGGCTCCGACTGGATCAGCTCGACCAGCGACTCCTTGATCAGCTCCAGGATCGCCAGGAAGGTGACGACCACGCCCATGCGTCCCTCTTCCGCGGTGAACAGGCTGCTGAACTCGCTGAAGCGGTCGGCGCTGAGCCCGGCCAGCACGTTGGACATGCGTTCGCGCACCGACAGTGCCTCGCGCTGGATATGATGGTGGCTGAACATCTCGGCCCGCACCAGCACATCCTTGAAGGCCAGCAGCAGTTCGCGCAGGTCCACGTCGGGTTCGCTCTGCTGGCTGCGCCGCTCGGGGGCCTCGGCGGCCACGGTGAAAACGTCGCGTCCCACCTGTGGCAGGCCGTCGATGTCTTCGGCCGCCTGCTTGAACCGCTCGTACTCCTGCAGCCGGCGGACCAGCTCGGCACGCGGGTCCGCCTCCTCCTCGTCGCCGCCGGGGGAGCGTGGCAACAGCATGCGCG
>CAZMMH010000319.1:0-140 GCA_964567315.1 uncultured Gammaproteobacteria bacterium | reverse complement strand
ATCACCAGGTACTCCGCGGCCAGCTGCAGGCGCAGGTCCTGCATCATGTCGATGTAGTGCATGTACTGCCGGGTGATCTCGGCGATCGGGATGTCGAGGACGTCGAGGTTCTGCCGTCGGATCAGGTAGAGCAGCAGGTC
>CAZMMH010000318.1:0-3394 GCA_964567315.1 uncultured Gammaproteobacteria bacterium | reverse complement strand
CAACGACTCGGAGGCGGAGCTGGAGGCGATGAGCGCCTGGGTGGCGGAAAACCTCGGCGTCGACGTCCCCTGGCACTTCAGCGCCTTCCATCCCGACTGGAAGATGCTCGATGTTCCGGCGACATCGCCGGAGTCCCTGACCCGGGCCCAGGAGATCGCCCGCGCCCACGGCATGCGCTACGCCTACACCGGCAACGTCCACGACCCCGCCGGCGGCAGCACCTACTGTCACCAGTGCGGTGAGCGGATCATCGGCCGCGACTGGTACGTGCTGACCGACTGGCAACTGGACGCCGAGGGGCGCTGCAAGCACTGCGGCGCGCCCTGCGCCGGCCATTTCGCCGCCAGGCCCGGCGACTGGGGCGCGCGGCGCCAGCCGGTGAACATGCGGGCGCACGCCTGAGGCGGATCCGGCCCGGATTATCCTGAAAGGGATATCCCCAGCGGGGGATCGAAGCGCCGGCGGGGGAGGCGGTAGAATTCCCCCCTATGGCAACGACGCATGAGATCCGCATCGGCGGCTGCTACAGCAACGGCGACTTTGGCCGCCGCTGGGTGGTGCGCCAGGTGCTCGGCTTCAAGTCCGGACAGCGGCTGCGCTACAAGGTCCTGGTGGGCGACGAGCGGCGCAAGACCTTCGAGTGTGCCACCGACGAGTTCGTCGAGTGGGCGCGCTATGAGGTGGTGCGGAACGAAAACAGTTGGGAGCGGGTTGACTCGTTGGTCCGTTAATTCGTTGATTCGTTGATTCGTTGATTCGTTGATTCGGAAGACCTGTGGCGGCGCCTCGGGTTGGCGGGAACTGCAGGGTTCGGTTCGCCCAAGCCGAAGAATTTCAGAGCGCGGCTTCCTCGAATTAACGAGTTAACGAATCAACGAATTAACGCCGTACCAGACTTCAGCAGATCCGCGGCAGCGGATCCTCCTCCAGCTCCTCCAGCATCCGCTCGCCGCCCAGTTCCGTGTGCAGCACCACCCGCGGCTGCCCCTCGGCGATCCGGCCGACCCGCGCCGCCTGGCCGTGGCCGATGGCCTGCAGGGCGGCCACCGCCGCGTCCGCCTCGGCCGGATCGACCACCGCCACCACCCGTCCCTCGCAGGCCAGGTAGAGGGGGTCGAAGCCGAGCATTTCGCACACCGCGCGTACCGGGTCGCGCACCGGGATCGCCGGTTCGTCCAGATGCACCGTGCAGCCGCTGGCGGTGGCGATCTCATGGGCCACGGTGGCCAGCCCGCCGCGGGTCGGGTCGCGCATGAAGCGCAGGCCGGGCAGGGCGCGCAGTGCGCGACTGATGTCGAGCACGCAGGCCTGGTCCGAAAGCAGTTCGCCGCTCAGGCCGAATTCCTCCCGCGCCAGCAGCACCGCGGTGCCATGGTCGCCCACCGGGCCGCTCACCAGCAGCGCATCGCCGGGGCGGACCCGATCGAGACCGAGCTGCAGGGCGGGGTCGCGCAGGCCGAGGCCGGTGGTGGCCAGGTAGAGCCCGCCGCCCTCGCCGCGCCGCAGCACCTTGGTGTCGCCGGCCACCACCGCTACCCCGGCATCGCGCGCGGCCTTCGCCATGCTCGCCACCACCCGCTCCAGCAGGGCCACCTCCAGCCCCTCCTCGATGAAGCAGTTGACCGTCAGGTAGTGGGGCTCGGCCCCGGCCACCGCCAGGTCGTTGACCGTGCCGTGCACCGCCAGGGCGCCGATATCGCCGCCGGGAAACTCCAGCGGCTGCACGGTGAAGCCGTCGGTGGTCATCATCAGCTCGCCCGCCCCGGGCAGGGGCACCCGGCTGGCGTCGCCGCCGGTGTCGAGCAGGGGATTGGAGAAATGACGGGCGAACAGCCCCTCGATCAGCTCCCGCATCAGCCGTCCGCCGTTGCCGTGGGCGAGGCGGATGCGCTGTTCGTCGATTTCGTTCATCGGTACTCCAAGGGTTGGCGCCCCATTTATCGCATGCGGGCGCCGAAAGGAAAACCGAAATGCGGTCTCGCGCAAAGGCGCTAAGGCGCAAAGGGAAGGCCAGAATCGGTCGATCCCGTGCTCAGATGAGATGTTTCGCCAGTCCCGGGCACTGGACCTCAGACTGCCGGGATTTCTCAGCCGGGGACACCGCAGTGACGACGAGTGGACCGACGTCATGGATGTCGCCTCACCAACCCGACCGATTGAGCTGCTGTTACTTTGCGCCTTAGCGCCTTTGCGCGAGACAGGGTTTTAAAGCCATCCGCGCCGCCGCCTCGGCGATCTGGCCGTAGCTGATGCCGGCGTCGTTGCAGGGGACCTCGGCCGGCAGCAGCACCCGCAGGCCCTCTGCCTCCAGCAGGGCGCAGGCGGCCTCGGTCAGGCGGCGATTCTGGAACACGCCGCCGGTGAGACCGACGGTGTCGAACGGACACTCGGCGCGTACCGCGCGGGCCTGGGCCAGGATCAGGGCCGCCAGGCTGGCGTGGAAGTCGGCGGCCCGCTCGCCGGCTGCGCGCGAAGCGTCGGTGAGCATGGGCAACAGGGGCGCCCAGTCGGCGAGCAGGACGCCGTTGCGGTTGCGTCCCAGCGGAAGTTCGACGGCCGTGCCGCGACCTTGAGCTGCCGCCTCCAGCCAAGCCGGGGCCTGGCCCTCGAAGCTGGCGTTGTGCAGCAGGCCGAGCATGGCCGCGGCAGCATCGAACAGACGGCCGGCGGCACCGCTACGGGGGGCGTTGAGGCCGTGCTGCCAGGCCTTGTGCAGCAGTTCGGTCTCTTCGTGGCCCGCCTGCCACTCCCGGCCCAGCTCCCAGTGCAGGGCGAGGGCGGTGCGCCATGGCTGCAGGCTCACCTTGTCGCCGCCGGGCAGGGAGAAGGGGCGCAGGCCGGCCACCCGGCGCCAGTCGCCGGGGCGGCCGTAGAGGGCCTCGCCGCCCCACAGGGTGCCGTCCTCGCCGTAACCGGTGCCGTCCCAGGTGAAGACCAGCATGGTGCTCTCGACGCGGTGTTCCAGGGCCAGGCCGGAGGCGTGGGCGTGGTGGTGGAACACCTCGCTCACCGTTAGCCCGCTGCGTTGGCGGGCCCAGCGGCTGGTGGCGTAGTCGGGATGGGCGTCGCAGACCACCCCTTCGGCGTCCACCCCGTAGAGGTCTTGCAGCTCGGCCACGGTCCGTTCGAACAGGCTGTAGGCGCGGGGCGCGTGCATGTCGCCCAGGTGCTGGGAGATCACCACCCGGTCGTCCCAGGCCAGGGCCACGCTGTCGCGCAGGTGCGCACCGACCGCCAGCAGCGGCCGTGGCAGGCGGAAGGGCAGGCCGAGCTCCAGCGGCGCGTTGCCGCGCCCCAGGCGCATGGGCCGCGGGCGCCCGGCCACCAGCCGCAGCACGGCGTCGTCCACCGGGCGGCGGATCGGCCGGTCGTGGTGCAGGAAGGCCTCGGCCA
>CAZMMH010000317.1:0-3396 GCA_964567315.1 uncultured Gammaproteobacteria bacterium | reverse complement strand
AGGGATCGGCGGTGTGGACAATGTCGTAGGTGAGCAGCATGCGCTCGCGGATCGCATCGCGCATGTCGGTCATGTAGGCGAATTTGGCGTTGTTCTGGGTCACCAGTTCCTGCAGGCGCCCGTAGCTCTCCTCCATGCTGCGCAGTCCGGTCTTGGCCGCAAAAGCGGCGATCGCCACCACTACCGCGAAGCCGAACAGGATCACCGCGACCTGGCGCAGCATCAGCGCCCGCACCTGCTTGGGGGATCCGCCTGTCATCGCCGCCTCGCCACCGCGGGCACCGCTATTCGATCCGCAGGTCGAGGCCAGGCATCAGCCGCTGCAGATTGTTGAGCGACTTGCCCTGCCACGGCACCTGCGCGGCACCGAGCACGCACAGGGCGACATCCTCGCGGTTGCGCGCCTGGATCACGAATTTGGAGAGCATGGCGATGCCGGAACTGTTGAGAAACTCCAGACCGCGGAGATCCACGGTGACCGTCCCGCCCGCCTCCACGGCCGCGCTGAGCAGCTCGGTGATCGGCGCGTATTCGGCCATGCCGCCGAGCCGCACCGCGCCCTCGAACACCACCCGGTTCTCCTCCGCCTCGCGAAAGACCCGGTAACCCTCACCCTCGATGGCACTCATCTCCCACCTCCGTGCTCAAATCGCGAGCCTGACCTGCGTGGTAACCAGCGGCCGGCCGGCCGCGTCCTCGCCGAAGCGCCAGGCCAGGGTCGCGCCGTAGTCGTTGATCATCGTCAGGTAGCCGAGGCCGGCGCCGTTGTCGGACATGGCCTGCGCCTCCAGCCGCTGCAGGTAGAGCTCATTCGGATCGCCGGCCTCGAGCTCCTCGATGAAGGCCTGGAACAGACCCCGCTGTTCCGCGGTGATGCCGTTGCTGGCGGCGAACAGCAGCTGGTCGCGGTTCAGGTAGAGGGTGATGGCGATCGGCGCACCGAGACTGTCGTCGGAATACTTCATGGAGTTTTCCAGCAGCTCGTTGGCGATGTAGGCGACCGCCCCGCGGATCTCCGCCTGGCGCTGACCGGTGGCCGGATCGGCGGCATCCTTGGGGAAGAAGGTGGTGACGTAGTCGCCGAGAAAGTCGGCGGACAGGCCGTTGTTGCGCCAGCGCTGCTTGAGCGGCACCGAGCTGGGGGAGAAGCTCAGGTTCAGGTATTCGCTGTCCGCGGCGGGGGAAACATCGATGAAATCGCCGAAGGTCTCTGCCATCAGGGTCGGGCTCCAGTCACGGATGGGAAACGGCGGCGCAGGTCGGCGCAAGGCTGCGCGAGGCCGCCGTGCCGGAGTTGTCGTCGCTGTCGGGTGGAATCGCTTGGACATACCGATCGATGCCGTGGCCGCGCCTGCGGCCGGGGATCTCGCTCCCGCGGCGGCGCGTCCGTTATTGTTGTTGTCCCCCGCAGTGTACCCAGTTCGGCCCCGTGGTTACAGGGTGGCCGGGCCGCCGGCGGCATCGTGCCGCTGCCGCTGGGCCTCGCGGCTGCGGGCCCGCTCCTCGATCTGGGCCAGGATCGCCGGCCAGCGCGCCACCACGTCGTCAAGCACCTCGCGGCTCAGGGAGTAGAGGTCGCAGTAACCGAGTGCGCGCACGCTGGCGGTGCGCGGCTTGTTGCTGAACAGGGCGATTTCACCGAAGAAGTCGCCGTCGCGCAGCTCGGAGATGTGCCGCTCGCCGGCGTCGACCACCGCCAGCCGGCCGCGCACCACGAAGTACATTTCGTGGCCCTCGTCGCCTTGGCGGAACAGGCAGTCACCGGGTACCAGCACCAGCGGCCTGAGGTGCCTGGCGACGTCGCGGACGAAGGCCTCGTCGGCGCCCTTGAACAGCGGGATCTTCTCGATCACCTCCTGCTTGAGGTGACGCGACACCTCGTCCTGCAGGCTGCGCGGCAGCCCGTGGAGAAACTCCGCCTCATCAAAGCCCATGCGCTGGCGCCACATATAGGCGTAGTAGTCGCGTATGCGGTCCTGCAGCTCCAGCGGCAGCTTGCGGTAGTGGAGCAGGGCGGTGAGCTTCTCCAGGTTCTCCAGGTAGTGGGCCTTGGCCGGGTCGCGCTTGGAGAGGATGCTGGCGATGTTGCCGATGACGTAGCCGTAGACGCCGATGCCGAGGATCTCCACCCCCACCGCAAACAGCCGCTGGGCCGCGCCCACCGGGGTGATGTCGCCGTAGCCGACCGTGGTCAGGGTGGTGACGCACCAGTAGAGCGCCGCCACGTAGTTGGCGCCCGGGCCGATGGCCGGGTCCACGCCGCGCAGGGCCAGCCAGCCGCAGCTGATCCAGTGCGCCGAGTGGGCGATCCAGTAGACAAAGAAGAGCAGCGACAGCGGATTGGCGTGCTGGATCTGCTGCTGGCGCCAGTGGTGCATGTAATGCTGCACCTTGGCCAGCTTGAGCAGCCGCAGCAGTTGCAGCGCCGGCAGCTGGAACAGCAGTTCAAAGGGCAATGCGGCCAGCAGGTCGACGACGAACCAGCCCCGCAGGTAACGGCCCAGGCCGCCGCCATCGTGGTGCTCGAGCGGCCGCGCGCGCTGCGCCTCGCGCAGGCTGAAGACGACGTCGAGCAGGAAGACCAGGGTGACCCCGCCGTTGAGCACGGCGTAGAAGGCGTTCTCCTTGACGTGCAGCACCAGGTCGAGGGGAAAGATCACCGCGGCCACGCTGGTGGTCAGCATGATCACGATGTTCCAGGCCAGGCGACGACGACGATGGCGGTAGGGCATGAGCTGTTGTTGTTGTTTCCTGCGGCTTGGACCGTGGGCCAGATTCTTCACCGGCGCCGGACCCGACGCAACTCCGTCCGGTCATCAACGCATGTTAGGGTAACGCCTCAACGAACAACGTCGGAGTGCCTGCTGATGAAACTGAAACTGCTGTTGGTGGCCGTGCTGGTGCTGCTGGTGGGCGGCGCGACGATTCCCCTGTGGGGCAGCTGTGACCTCAAGTACGACTTCTGCAGCGCGGTCTGCAGCGTGCGCCATCCCCAGTCCGACATCGAACGCGCCTCCTGCCGCACCAGTTGCGGTGCGGAAAAGGCCGGCTGCCTCGCCGGCCGGGGGGCCAAGGGGGTGGGGGACTTCCTGGACGGCCTGAAGCACTAGTCGGGCAGGTCGAAGGAGGCCTTGCCGCTGGGCGCCGCCTCCTCTTCGCCACTCTCTTCCTCAATCTCCTCCAGGGTCAGGGCGATGCCGCCGCCGCTCTTGGCGGCCGGCGGCGCCGCGCCGGCCTTCTCCGCCAGGCTGATGCGCAGGCGCAGGTTGTTCTCCGAATCCGCGTTCTTCAGCGCCTCCTCCAGGCTGATGTGGCCGTCCCGGTAGAGCTTGAACAGGGCACCGTCGAAGGTCTGCATGCCCATCGGCTCGGACTTCTCCATCACCTCCTTGATCC
>CAZMMH010000316.1:0-3416 GCA_964567315.1 uncultured Gammaproteobacteria bacterium | reverse complement strand
CGTGTCCGTGCTCGTCGTTGACCCGCTTGAAGTGATCCAGGTCGATCAGACACAGCGCCAGCCGGCCGGGGCTGCGCTGCAGGCCCGCCAGCAACGGGGCACTCGCCTCGAAGAAGGCACGCCGGTTCAATGCACCCGTAAGCGGATCGCGGGTGGCCTGCTCGTGCAGGCGCTGGTTGATCCTCTCGTTGGTCATTACGATCATGGAGACGGTGATCGTCACGCTGGCGACGACCGCGTCGTAGAGGGAAAGCTCGTCGACGAAGGCGTAGCGGGTGACATGGCCGGAGTGGTCGAGGCTCGCGAGGGCACGCAACAGCCAGATCACCGCCGTGCACGACAGCATGGTGACCATCAGCAGCAGCACCGGGTTGTTTTGCCGCCGCTCCTTCAGAAACTCGAACAGGGTCAGCAAGGCGAAGCCGCCGATCGCGGCGGAGGCACATACGACGCGCCAATCCGGCAGCTGCAGGAACGCCAGCCCGCCGAGCAGCGTCGGCGTGAACAGCAGGACGAACCACAGCACGGGACGGTAGCCCGCCACCGGCCGGCGGTAGAAGTGCCGCACGCCGAGCCAGACGAAGACCCAGCCGCCGGCCCCCAACACGGCACCTATGTCGCGCAGCGATTCGGCCAACAGGCTGGCCGCACGGCCGGTATCGGAGCCCGAGTCGTAGAGGCCGATGACGCTGAACAGGCTGCCCAGTGACATGGCCACCCCCGCCACCGCCCAGTCGCGAATGCCGATTTCCTCGCGATTCTGCCGCCACGTCTGCGCCAGGGCCACGGACTGTATGACAAACACGCTAACCAGGACGACGAACAGGGTCTTGAAATCCAAACTGTTTTCCCCAAAAGAAAAGGCTGGGCCGTGGCCCAGCCAGAACTTACCACTTTAGGCAGGCGCCTCGCATTAAGGACGGGGCGGGCACCGCCCAGATTCCCAACGGGAGCGACGGGTGGGACAAAGGGGCGAACGGCCTCTCCGGCCTTTGAATTCGCCTGGCCGGTACAGGCCCTCCGTTCGCGCCCCTACGCTGCGGATTCAGCGTTCAGTTCTCTCTTGGCACCAGTTCTATCGTCTGGGACAGGTGGGGCGCCCGATAGGTTTGCGATTCATAGGGTGGCAGGGCGCCACCCTCGCCCTGGCCATCGCCGTTGCAATCCAGGTACGTGCCGTCGCTGCTCTTGATGGTTCCCCGCAGGTGCATCTTGTAGAGGCCGTCGGACTCGACCGGCGCGCCGCTCAACCAGGTGATGAAGTCCGGCCTGACCCTGACGGTATTGCCCTGCGTCGAGGCATCGACCCAGAAGCCGTTGGCGTTTCGCCTGAGAAGGCGGATGTTGACGTTCGGCTGGACGGTCGCGGCATTGATGTTCTTGTTGAAGATGACGCCCACCGCGAGATGCTGCTGGTTGTTGACGGTGACCAGCTCGAACTTGACCTGGGTCACCCGGAAGGCAGCCGCCAGGGCCTTCTTGTCGATGCTCGGCATCCTCGGTATCGGTTGAATCCTTCGCTCCATCGGCAGCGGGTTTCCGCCGAAGGCCGGCGCGCCGATCACCAAGGCGCAACACGCGAGGAGGGACTTTGCGATGCTTGCTTTCATGGGACACCTCCCGTTTCCGTCGTTCCGGGGAGAACGCGACCCGACAAAGGGAGGCGGCACCCGGCCTGCTTGAATCCGAGCGGGGTAACGAGCCCCTCCGCCGCAGCCACCCGCCTAGCCGGCCTTCACCAGCGGCTTGACCGCGTTGGTGAGTTCTGCCCCGCGCTTGCCCAGTTCGAACTCGCGGATGTTGTCGAGGGTTGTCGCGGCGATGTTGGCGAGCGCATCGCGGGTCAGGAAGGCCTGGTGACTGGTGACGATGACGTTGTTGAAGGTCGTCAGGCGGGCCAGTACATCGTCGGTCATCACGTGATCCGAATGGTCCTCGAAGAAATACGCGCTCTCCTCCTCGTAGACGTCCAGCCCCGCATAACCTATCTGCCCACTCTTCAGGCCGGCCACCAGGGCCACGGTATCCACCAGGGCGCCGCGGCTGGTGTTGACCAGCATCACCCCGGGCTTCATTTTTGCGATCGCGCCGGCATCGATCAGATGAAACGTCTCCGGCGTCAGCGGCGCGTGCAGGGTCACGACGTCCGAGGCCGCCAGCAGTTCGTCCAGGTCCACATAGCGGGCACCGACCCGTTCGGCGAAGGCGGCATCCTGATAGGCGTCGCTGATCAGCACCTGGCAGCCGAATCCGGCCATGATCTCCACCACGCAGCGGCCGATCTTGCCCGCCCCGACGACCCCCACCGTCTTGCCGTGGAGGTCGAAGCCCACCAGTCCGTTGAGCGAGAAATTCGCCTCGCGCACGCGGTTGTGGGCCCGATGGATCTTGCGGTTGAGGGTCAGCATCAGCCCCACGGCGTGCTCCGCGACGGCGTAGGGCGAATAGGCCGGCACCCGCGCCACGGATATTCCCCGTTCGACACAGGCCTCGAGGTCCACGTTGTTGAAGCCGGCACAGCGCAGGGCGATCATCTCGACCCCGAGCGCCGCCAGCTCATCCACCACCTGGGCGTCGACCTTGTCGTTGACGAACACGCAGACCGCCTTGAAGCCCGCCGCCAGTGACACCGTGTCGATCGACAGGCGGGGCTCGAAGAACGTCAGGCCGTAGTCGAACCGGTTTCCCTCACGGAAGGCGTCGTCCATGTAGGGCTTGGCGTCGAAGAACGCCACCTTCATGCGCGGATCCAGGTCGCGGGCGAGCAGCCGCGCCACGATGGAGTTCTCCCGGCGCAGGTGGGTGCTGACGTGGTTCAGCAGGGCCCGGGCCAGGACGCCATGGTTCTCCACCAGCTCCTGGAAGGTGTGGTGGTCGAGGACCCAGGCCTGGGTCTCCCCCTGGGCCACCAGGCTGGCGGAACGGATCGGGTTGCCGAAAAGGCTCAGTTCTCCGGCGATCTCACCGGGGCCCAGGGTGGCGATCTCGACCCGCGTGCCCGGCTCCACCTGCTTGAGCACCGAAAGGCCCCCGGACTCGATCACGAACATCCGGTCGCCCGCCTCGCCTTCGCGACAGACTTCTGCGCCGTCGCGGTAATTGGCCAGGTACATCGCCCCCTCGACCGCGGCTAGGATGTCGTCCGAGAGCCCGGCGAAGATGGTGACCTTCTTGAGAAACTGCGAAAGCCTGCTGGTGGCCATGTGCGTTCCCTCCCCCCGACGTGCAACCCAAAGCATAGATGATCGTCAGGGCCTGCGACGCACGCCCGTGCGACCTTCCCGCTGCCGGGAACACGAAGGGGGGTCGGTGACAAATGCGAACAATTCGGTTTATTTGACCTACCTCGTCAATTTCAACCCAACACCGCCCACCACAATTTGGCGCCGATCAGGACGAGCACCAATGCGAGCATC
>CAZMMH010000315.1:0-3461 GCA_964567315.1 uncultured Gammaproteobacteria bacterium | reverse complement strand
CGCGCACCTTCATGCCCTGGAACAGCCGATCGACGTAGGCGTGGATGATCGACGAGAGGAAGACGAAGTCGTGGGGCCCGCTGTCGGTCTCGTCCGGCGGCAGCTGGATCAGCCGCGGCAGGGAGCGCGGCGCCTGGACCACGGCCAGGCCGCTGTTGCGGCCGAAGGCATCCTTGCCGGTGAGCGAGACGATGAAGTTGAGGCTCTTGTTGAGGATGCGCGGAAACGGATGCGCCGGATCGAGGCCGAGGGGGCTGAGCACCGGCAGCAGCTCGTTGTCGAAATAGTCGCGCAGCCAGGCCTCCTGCTTCGGGGTCCAGTCGGAGCGGCGGATCGAGCGGATTCCCGCCTCCTCCATCAGCGGCAGCAGCACCTCGTTGAGCACCCGGTATTGCTCGTCCACCAGCTCGTGGGCGCGGCCGCTGATGGCACGCAGATTCTCCACCGGCGAGATGTTGTCCGGCCCCGCCTGGACCGAGCCGAGCTCGGCCTTCTGCTTCAGGCCGGAGACCCGCACCTCGAAGAACTCGTCGAGATTGGTGGTGGAGATGCAGAGGAAGCGCAGCCGTTCCAGCAGCGGGAGCCGTTCGTCCTTGGCCTGCTCCAGCACCCGCCAGTTGAATTCGAGCAGGCTCAGTTCACGGTTGATGAAGAGGTCGGGCTGCTTGAGGTCGGGGGTTTCCATGCGGGCGAGTGCGGGCGTCATGCAGAAGAGGGAAGGAGGTTAGGCCAACGGTATTACAAGGGAGTGACCCGCCGCAACCAAAGCGTGGCTCAGGCCTGCCCGAGGAGGGCCCGCAGCTCCTGCCACAACAGGCGGTAGGCGTGGGCGGCGGCGCTGTGGGGAGCCTGCTCGCTCACCGGGCGGCGGTCGCGCATGGCATATTCCACCGCCGCGGCATAGGGCACGAAGGCACGCATGATCCCCGCGAACTCCGCCGGCGGCTCGGCCAGCCAGTCGGCGTGCAGGCGCCGGCGCCGGTCAACCTGGGAAAAGAAGGGGTGCAGGCGCCGCTGCGGCAGCCCCTTGTGGTCGAAAAAGGCGCCGAGGCGGGCGTAGGCGTGCTGGGACAGCGGCGTCGGCAGCACCGGCACGAAGATCGCGTCGGCGGCCTTGAACACATGCTCGGCCAGGCGCGAGATGCTCGGCGGGCAGTCGAGGATCACCAGGGCATGGGTTTCGCCGAAGGGCGCGATCAGTTCACGCAGGCGCTTGCGCCCCGTCATGCCCGCCAGCACCCCGTCCAGGTGGCGGTCGACCAGGGAGGCGGGAATCAGGTCGAGCCCGGGACGGCCGCTGGCCTGGCGCAGGCGTCCGACCGGCACCCGCCCGGCCACCACCTCACTCAGGGCCGGCCCCGGCCCGGCGCCGAAGAACCAGCTGGCGGCGCCCTGGGGATCCAGGTCCCAGATCAGGGTCGGCACCCCGGACTCGGCGGCCAGGCAGGCCAGATTGACCGCGGCCGAGGTCTTGCCCACCCCGCCCTTCAGGTTGTACAGCGCTATCGTGTTCACACCGCCCCCGCAAGGGACTCCCTACGGTTTGGCATCCCCCGACGGATCGGTGAAGCGGTCATTGAGGCTCTGCACGTAGCGGTCGGCGTCCAGGTAGACCTTCTTCAGGCGCCGGCGCGTGAACCAGTTCCAGCCGTCCGGCTCGGTGTTGAGGACGCTGTGCCACGGCCGCATGTTGGCACGGAAGGCGCGCAGCAGCCGCTCGCGCCACGGACCCGGTTCCAGGCGCTTGCCCAGCTTGCGCAGCAGCTGGGCGGAGACGATGCGGCGGGCGGTGAAGTGCAGCAGCGTCAGCACCAGCAGCGTGCCGAAGGCGAGCGCGAACTGCGTCGGCAGCGAGGCCTTGAAGGCCTCCAGCCACGGCGGGGCGAAGTGCAGCCCCTGCCACCAGCCGGCCTTGATGCTGCCGCCGAGCAGCAGGGCGAACAGGACCAGGTAGAAGCCGAGATCCCACCACAGCACCCGCCGGCGCCACTGCTGCAGCAGGCCGCGCAGCTTCGGGATGAGCTCCTCCTCCACGTAGCGGGCAGTGTTCTCCAGGGTGCCGACGATGCGGTAGGCGCGCTCGACGCCGACCTCGTGGATCCGTCGGTGAATCTCGATCAGGTCGGCATCGCGCTTCTCCTCGAAGCGGCGCCGCACCTCCTCGTTGTCGATGGTCACCGCGGCCTCGGGGCTGTAGATGGTGTAGAAACGGCCGGCGGTCAGCCCCTCGGTGGAGAGGGCCCGCTGCCAGGAGGCGACCACCTCCTCCGGGTTGTCCTCGCGCGCGGTGACGTCCAGCTGGTTGAGGATGTAGAGGAACTTGCTGGCGTCGGGACGGCTGACGGTGTCGCCGACCAGGTGCTTGAGGGTATCGCGCATGGCCCCCGGCTCCGGGTGGCGGGCGTCGAACAGCACCAGCACCAGGTCGGAGAGATCGACGATGTGGTCGATGATGCGCAGGGTGCCGGTGCGCTGGGCGTCGGCATCGAAACCGGGCGAGTCGATCACGATCCGCCCGCGCAGCTGTTCGGTGGGACAGGTCTTCAGCTGCAGGTAGGAATCGACCCGGCGGCCTTCGCCCCCGGCCACCTTCTCCAGCTCCTCACTGAACTGGTAGAAGGGAAAGCGCGGGTCGGCGTCCAGGGCCACGCCCGGCAGTTCGTGGGCGCTCTCGTCGCGGCTGTAGCAGATCACCGTGAAACGGTCGTCCACCGCCTGGGTCCCGGTTTTTTGCAGCGGGTAGGCCAGGTAGTGGTTGATGAAGGTGGACTTGCCGGCGGAGAAGGTGCCGAGCACCGAGACCAGCGGCCACCACGGAATCTGCATGGTGAACGACTCCTCCCGCCCCAGCAGGCCGAGGGCGTAGCCCACCCGATCGAGCTGGCGGTAGGTGTGTACCGCCGAGACCAGGAGCGGATTCTCGTGCTTCAGGTGCCCCTCGAGGGTCTTGAGGCGTTGGCGGATCTGTCGGCTGGGACCGAACATCGGCTGCACTCCACTATGAGTCGATTACTTAAGGCGCGCACGCGGCCACAGCCGGCACGCCACGAAACTGTTCACGGCCGCAACGGCTCAGGATACCCAAGGCGGGCGACACAGGGTAGCCGGCCGCCGGGTCACCGGGGCGCACCGACCAGCTTGCGGATCAGGAGCTCCGCCCGCTCCGGCTCCACGTCGTAGAGGACGCGGACCATGCGCCAGGCGTCCGCCTGGCGCCCGGCCGCGGCGAAACGCACGCCGGCCTGGTACCAGGCCTCGGTGGCCGAATCGAGGCGGCCGTCGGCCAGATAGACGTTGCCGAGCTCCCGATAGAACTCCGGGTTGTCCGGGGCCTTGGCCAGCAGGGCCCGGTAGAGCCTCTCGGCGGCGACGAAGTCGCCGCGCCAGAAGGCCGCGCGCGCGGCCGCCAGAGTGGCCGTATCCGCTTGCGCTACCGGCGCCTGTGCCCCGTCGGATGGACC
>CAZMMH010000314.1:0-3467 GCA_964567315.1 uncultured Gammaproteobacteria bacterium | reverse complement strand
TGGCGTCAATGTCCTGATACTGGGCGAGACCGGCACCGGCAAGGAACTGATCGCCCACGCCATCCACTACAATTCGCCGCGCGCCAGCAACGCCTTCGTCAAGCTCAACTGCGCCGCGCTGCCGGACAACCTGCTGGAGTCGGAGCTGTTCGGCCACGAGAAGGGCGCCTTCACCGGCGCCACCACCCAGCGCAAAGGCCGCTTCGAGCAGGCCGACGGCGGCACCATTTTCCTCGACGAGATCGGCGAGATCTCCCCGGCCTTCCAGGCCAAGCTGCTGCGGGTGCTGCAGGAGGGTGAGTTTGAGCGGGTCGGCGGCAACCACACCCTCAAGGTCAACGTGCGCATCATCGCCGCCACCAACCGCAACCTGGAGGAGGAGGTGGACGTGGGTGAGTTCCGCGAGGACCTCTACTACCGCCTCAACGTCATGCCCCTCTACCTGCCGGCCGTGCGCGACCGGGCCGAGGACATCCCGGATCTCACCCGCTACCTGGTGAGCAAGATCGCCAAGCATCAGGGGCGCGAGCTGAATATCACCGACAGCGCGATCCGCCTGCTGATGCGTCACACCTGGCCGGGCAACGTGCGTGAGCTGGAAAACTGCCTCGAGCGCGCGGCGATCATGAGCGAGGAGGGCAACATCGACCGCGAGGCGGTGAGTATGACCGGCCTGGAGGAGAAGCTCGACGTGGCGCGGACCCAGACCGCGCCGTCGGTGGATCTGTCGGATCCCGACCTGGACGAGCGCGAGCGGGTGATCGCGGCCCTGGAGCAGGCCGGCTGGGTCCAGGCCAAGGCTGCCCGCCTGCTCGGTATGACCCCGCGCCAGATCGCCTACCGGATCCAGACCCTCAACATCAAGGTGCGCCAGTTCTGACCGCTGCGGCTTGTCGCGGCGGGGCGCCCTAGGTATAAGAAGGGGCCCGTTGGGCCAGGGACGGCTGTCGCGCACAAGGCTCCTAGGTATCTCCCGCGGATATCCCGCGTCCGGCGTTCAGGCCTCTCTGTCTCCCGCGGGTGGCGCATGCATGCGCCGTCTTCCCCGGATGCAGAGGAGTTGCCCGATGAACGACCCGCAGACCGCCCCCGCCGTGCCCGCCCTCAACGTGCTCGACGCGGCCAACACCCCCAACGTCGCCTTTCGCCTGACCCGCGGCGATCTCAGCGACAATGGCGCCACGCCCTGGACCGCTAGCCTGGGTCTCGGCACGCCGCCGCAGCCGCTGCGCTTCATGCTCGATACCGGCACCACCAATACCTGGATCACCGACGCCTGCTGTGCCAGCGAGGCCTGCCAGTGCCACGCTGCCTTCGATCCGCAGAAGTCGCACACCTTCCGCCCCGACTGCCGCGCTCCGGAGAGCGTCTCCTTCGGTCCCTGGGGCAGCATGGGGGTGGTGCTGGGGAACGATGTCTGCCACCTGGAACACCGGGACGGCGGCCAGCGCAGACTGCGTCCTCTGGACGAGGCGATGAGTCTCTACCTGGCGGTGAGCTACAGCGGGCCGCAGTTCGCGGAACTCGACTGCGACGGCGGGCTGGCGATTCCGTCGATCCCGTGCGAGCAGCCCAGTGCCCTGCTGCCGCAGCTCAAGCGCCAGGGGCTGATCGACTACGCGATCGCCTCCTTCTGGGGCGACGCCGAGCGGGGCGAGGGGGCCTGCCTGATGGGTGCGGTGGACAGTGCCCGCTTCGATCCGGCGAGCCTGAACGTCATGCCCCTGCGGCCCCTGGGCGGCTCCCTCGACTATCTGTGGAGTGTGCCCCTGGACGGCATCGCCTGTGCCGGTCAGACCATCGGCGCCGGCATATCCTTCGTGCTCGATACCGGATCTTCCCGCTTCAAGGGCGGCCCCAACACCACCGCCGCCCTGTGCAACGCGGTTACCGACAACGGCGCACGGCCGAGCGTGGTCAGCGACGCCGCGGCGCTGGCCGACTATCCCGACATGCTGATCACCCTCGGCGGCGTCGCCTACCCCCTGACGCCACAGGATTACTTTATGCAACTGCCCGATGGCCGCTGGGAGCTGGGGATCCACCACCTGGAGGGGCTGCCGGACGACCTGCTGGTGGTCGGGTCGGTGTTTCTCGACACCGTCTACAGCATCTTCTACTACGAGACCGGCGTCGTGGGCGAGCGTGCGGTCGGCCTGGCTACGCCGTGTTTTCCGCGGCTGAGTGTGAGCGGGGTTTGGGAGAACGAGTTCGGTTCCACCCTGGAGATCGGGCCGCTGGCCGCCGACGGCACCTTCAGCGGGCGTTACGGCTCCCACACCGGTGCCAGCGGGGTCTATCCGGTGGTCGGGGTGGCGGACCCCCAGCCCGAAGGCGACAGTGTGGCGGTGTCGTTTGCGGTGAGCTGGCGCAGCCTGGAGGGCGAGCCGGACCCGTCATGGCACTGGGTTTCGGGCTTCACCGGGTTGTTGCAGCTCACGGCCGGGGTGGAGGTAATGAAGACCACTTACCTGCTGCAGCAGAATGCCACCGCGGCGGTGCCGGAGTGGATGGCGACCGCGGTCTACCCGTCCACCTTCCGGCGCAAGGGGGAATAGGCGAAGGGCTGACGGGGTGGCGGCGCCGTCGGCGCCGCCACACTCAGGTGTCGCTGCCGCGGCGCAGGGCGACGCCCAGGCCGAGTCCGCCGAACATGGCCAGTAGGGTGAAGCCGACGCCGAACAGCCAGGAGTGGCCGTAGGCCACCCGCGAGACCCAGCCCTCCAGCTTCACCTCGCTGACATCAAAGCTGCGCTGCTGGTGGGCGATCACCTTGCCACCGGAGACCAGGTAGGTGTCCAGGCGATAGCGGCCCAGCGGCAGGTTGGCCGGCAGGCTGACGCGGGTGGCGAACAGGCGGCCGTCGGTCAGGCTCACGCCCTTGTCGTCGGCGATGTAGTAGCCCTTGGACCGCTTCAGCTGCAGCAGTGCCTCGTGCCAGTCGCCAAGGTCATCGGGGACCTTGTCGACCTTGGCCCTGCTCAGTGCCGCAGTAAACGACAGGCCGTTGGCCTCGAGGGCGGCCGGCGACAGCATCTTGTCCAGCGGCGCGGACGAGAACAGGGCGAAGATGCCCGGCGTGTGCTTCACCGTGACCTTGCCCCCGGTGAGCCAGAACGGCCCGACCTGAACCTTGCGGCTCAGGTCCACGGTTTCGTCCGGCGAGGTCACCTTGACCACCACGTTGCCGCGGCGGGAGAGGGCGCCGAAGATCAGTACCTGCTCGCCGGTGAAGCGGGCGGTGATCTGCACCTGCTCGGTGTTCAGGCCGGTGACCAGGGTGTCGCCGGCGGCGTGGGCGGGAAGGCAGGCCAGCAGGGCCAGCAGGGTCAGGGTGTGCTGCAGCAGTCTCATCGTCTTCATCCCGCCACCACCGCCATTTCGTACAGGCTCTCGGGGTGCAGCAGGATGCCCACCAGCATCTTCACCGTCACCGCCACCACCACCAGGGCCAGTACCAGGCGCAG
>CAZMMH010000313.1:0-3489 GCA_964567315.1 uncultured Gammaproteobacteria bacterium | reverse complement strand
CGTTGACCATGCAGGCGATATCGCCGTCCAGGGTGATGTAGTTGAGGCCGTGCTGCTGGGCCTTGTGCTCCTTCTCGTCCTCCTGGCTCGGGTCGTGCAGCTCGGCCAGTTCCGGATGGCGGTAGAGGGCGTTGGCGTCGAGGTTGATCTTGGCGTCGAGCGCCACCAGCTCGCCCGCCGCGGTGACCACCAGCGGGTTGATCTCCAGCAGGCTCACGTCCTTGTCCGTGAGCAGGCGGTAGAGACCGAGCATCATCTTGGTCAAGGCGCCGACCTGCTTGTCCTTCAGCTCCAGGGCGAAGGCGATCCGCCGGCACTGATAGGGCTGCAGCCCGGCCGCGGGGTCGACGTGCACGGTGACGATCTTCTCCGGCGTCTCCGCCGCCACCTGCTCGATCTCCATGCCGCCGGCGCTGGAGGCCATGAACACCACCCGCTCGCGGGCCCGGTCCACCAGGGCGCCGAGATAGAGCTCGCGGGCAATCTCGCCGGCCTGCTCCACCAGCACCTGGTTCACCGGCAGGCCGCGGCCGCCGGTCTGGTAGGTGACCAGCTCGGTGCCGAGCATGCCCTCCACCGCGGCCTCAGCCATCGCCGCGCTGTCCACCCGCTTCACCCCGCCGGCCTTGCCGCGGCCGCCGCTGTGGACCTGGGCCTTGACCACCCAGCGCTCGCCGCCCAGCGCGGCCAGCGCCGGTGCAAGCTCACCCAGGGCATGCAGCGTCACCCCCGCCGGCACCGCCACGCCGTAGTCGCGCAGCAGCTGTTTGGCCTGAAATTCGTGCAGATTCATCTGCGACCCCACCCGGAAAAACGAGCCGATATTCTGGAGTAAAGGCCCGGCCAACGCAAAGCGCTGGCGCTTGTCAGGGGCCCTCCGAACCCGGAAACTTGGCAGCACGATCGGACCCGGACACCCCATGTTGCTGAAGCTCATCATTGTTGGCGCGTTGATCTGGCTGCTCTGGCGCATGCTCAACCCACCGCAGCGGCCGCCCGAGCGGCGCCGGACCAAGGTCGCCGACACGGTCCGCTGCGCCTACTGCGACACCCATCTGCCCGCCAGCGAGGCACTGCGCGACGGTGACGCCTGGTATTGCAACGAGGCCCACCACCGCGCTGCACTGCAAAAGGCACACACCGAAGGCGATGAGCGCTAGCGCCGCCCTGCCGTTGGAGCCGCCGAACCGCGACGACCAGACCTGGCGGCCGCTGCTCTTCTTCACCGCCTACCGCCTGCTGCTGGCGATCCTGTTGCTGAGCCTCTACCTCAGCGGCCTCGGCCCCAAGCTGCTCGGCGAGACCGGGCCCCACCTCTATCTCGGTGCCTCCATCGCCTATGTGACCCTGACCCTGGGCTCGATGCTGCTGGCATTGCTCCGGCGCCCGGACTTCCACTTCCAGCTCTACCTGATCCTGGTCATCGACATCGTCTGCGTGGTCACGCTGATGTTCGCCAGCGGCGGCGTGCGCAGCGGCCTCGGCATGCTGCTGGTGGTGTCGCTGGCCGGTGGCAGCCTGCTGGTGGCGGGCTACATCGCAATCCTGTTCGCCGCCATCGCCAGCACCACGATCCTCGGCGCCGAGCTCTACGCCCAGCTCACCGACGCCTTCAGCACCACCGCCTACACCCAGGCCGGTATCCTCGGCGCCACCTTCTTCGCCACCGCCATCGCCTCCCATCTGCTGGCGGTGCGGGTACGCGAGAGCGAGCGCCTGGCCCACCAGCGCAGCGTCACCGTGGCCGACCTGGCCCAGCTCAACGAAAACATCATCCAGAACATGCAGACCGGCGCCCTGGTGGTGGACAACGACGGCCGCGTACGCCTCACCAATACCTCGGCCCGGCAGATGCTCGACCAATGGGGTCCCATGGAGGCCGCGCGGCTGGAAAACGTCTGCCGGCCGCTGGCCGACGACCTCGCGGCATGGCGCCACGACCACAATCTCTCGCCGCAGAGCTTCAACGTGGAGGACAGCACCCTGGAGGTTCAGCCCCGCTTCGTGTCGCTGAGCCGCGGTGCCGCCACCCTGATCTTTCTCGAGGACCTGGCCTCTGCCAGCCGCCAGGCCCAGCAGCTCAAGCTGGCCGCCCTCGGCCGGCTCACGGCGAGCATCGCCCACGAGGTGCGCAACCCGCTCGGCGCCATCAGCCACGCCGGTCAGCTGCTGGCCGAATCCCCCTCCCTGAGCAAGGCCGACCTGCGCCTGACCGAGATCATCCGCTCCCAGTCCCAGCGGGTGAACACCATCGTCGAGAACATTCTCCAGCTCTCGCGCCGCGATGCCTCGCGCCCGGAGGACTTCGACCTGAAGCGCTGGCTCGACGACTTCGCCGCGGAATACCGCGAGGTGCACCCGGCCGCCGCCGCCGCCGTGGGCAACCAGACCGACGTCGCCCACCTGGCGGTGACCTTCGACCCCTCCCATTTGCGCCAGGTGACCGCCAACCTGGTGGAAAACGCCCTGCGCCACGGCGGCGCCGACGGCGGCACGCCCAAGGTCGACCTGCACGCCGGCCGCCTGCAGGAGACGGGGCGCGTCTTCCTCGAGGTGAGCGACAACGGCCCCGGCATTCCGCCGGAGGTGGCGGAGAACATCTTCGACCCTTTCTTCACCACCAGCGGCGAAGGTACCGGCCTTGGCCTGTATATCGCCCGCGAACTGTGCGAACTCAATCAGGCGCGCCTGGAATACCGCAACGCCGAGCGCGGCGGCGCCTGTTTCCGCATACTGTTCCCGGAAAACCCCGAGGATAAGGAATCATGACCCGAGCCACGGCACTGGTGGTCGACGACGAGCCCGACATCCGCGAACTGCTGGCCCTGACCCTGGAGCGGATGGAGATCGACGCCTGCCCCGCCGCCAACGTCAGCGAAGCCCGCCAGCTGCTTGCCGAACGCGGCTTCGACCTCTGCCTGACCGACATGCGCCTGCCCGACGGCAGCGGCCTCGATCTGGTGCGCTTCATCCAGCAGAACACGCCGCAGATCCCGGTGGCGGTGATCACCGCCCACGGCAACATGGAATCCGCGGTCGAGGCCCTCAAGGGCGGCGCCTTCGATTTCGTCTCCAAGCCGGTGGACCTGCAGATGCTGCGCAAGCTGGTCACCACCGCCCTGCGCCTCGGCCACCGCCAGAACGGCCGCGCCGCAGTGAGACGGACCCTGCTCGGCAATTCATCTGCCATGCAGACGGTGCGCAACACCATCGCCAAGCTGGCGCGCAGCCAGGCGCCGGTCTACGTCAGCGGCGAATCGGGTACCGGCAAGGAGCTGGTGGCGCGTCTGATCCACGACCAGGGGCCGCGCGCGGACAAGCCATTCGTGCCGGTCAACTGCGGTGCGATCCCGACGGAGCTGATGGAGAGCGAGTTCTTCGGCCATCGCAAGGGCAGCTTCACCGGCGCCACCGCCGACAAGGAGGGGCTGTTTCAGGCCGCCGAGGGCGGCACCCTGTTCCTCGACGAGGTGGCCGACCTGCCGCTGC
>CAZMMH010000312.1:0-3495 GCA_964567315.1 uncultured Gammaproteobacteria bacterium | reverse complement strand
CGGCCGCAGTGGTTCCGGGATCGCCCCGTGATGCTCGATGGTCAGATAGGAGATGCAGCGGCGGGCGTCCAGCCGATAGGGGGCGACGATCGCCGCGGTGGGGCAGACGTCGATGCAGGCGCTGCAGCTGCCGCAATGGTTCGATGGTGGGGTGTCCGCCGGCAGCGGCAGGTCGGTATAGATCTCGCCGAGGAAGAACCAGGAACCGGCCTCGCGGGCGATCAGGTTGGTGTGCTTGCCGATCCAGCCCAGCCCGGCCTGCTCGGCCAGCGGCTTCTCCGCCACCGGCGCGCTGTCACAGAAGACCCGGTGGCCGAACGCTCCGACCGCCTCGGCGATGCGGGTCGCCAGCTGCTGCAGACGCTGGCGCAGCACCTTGTGGTAGTCGCGGCCGAGGGCGTAGCGGGAGAGGTAGCCGCGCCGGGGATCGCCCAGCACCGACCAGGGTTCGGCCGCCTCCGCCGGCCAGTAGTCGACCCGCAGCGAGATCACGCTGAGGGTGCCCGGGACCAGCAGCGCCGGCCGGCTGCGCTTGACGCCGTGGCGTGCCATGTAGTCCATTTCCCCATGGAGGCCGGCCTCCAGCCACTCCAGCAAGCCGCTCTCGAAGGCAGTGAGATCGATGCCCGAGAAGCCCACCGCGTCGAAGCCGAGCGCCAGCGCCCAGCGACGGATGTCGTCCGGCAGTGACGGCGGCAGTGACGGCGGCGGCATGGGTGGCATGGAGAGAACCAACGCGTACGAGAACGGAACCTATAATAAACGCCTATGAACACACTCCCTCAACTGTTGTACCGTGCCGCCCAGGTGCGCGAAATGGACCGTCGGGCGATCGCCGACCACGGTATTCCCGGCCACGAACTGATGGAGCGCGCGGGCGCCGCCGTCTTCAACGCCCTGCGCGAATGCTGGCCGGAGCGGCGGCGCATCGCGGTGATCTGCGGCAGCGGCAACAACGGCGGGGACGGCTACGTGGTCGCGCGCCTGGCCCATCAGGCGGGGCTCGAGGTGCGGGTGCTGCAGGTCGAGCCGGTGGACCTGCTCAAGGGCGATGCCCACCGCGCCGCCAGCCTGCTGATCGAGGCCGGAGTGACGCCGCAGCGCTTCGCCCCGGGCTCGCTTGCGGGCAGCGAACTGCTGGTGGACGCGCTGCTCGGCACGGGCCTTGCTCGCGAGGTGGAGGGGCGCTGGCGCGAGGCAATCGACCTGATGAACGGCGCCGACCAGCCGGTGCTGTCCATCGACATTCCCTCCGGCCTGCATGCCGACAGCGGCGCGGAGATGGGCGCGGCGGTGCGCGCCGATTCGACCATCAGCTTCATCGGCCTCAAGCGCGGCCTGTTCACCGGCGCCGGGCCTGACTGCAGCGGGCATCTGCGCTTTCACGACCTGGGCGTGCCGCCCGCGGTCTACGAGGGGTTGGCCGCGGAGGCGCGGCGCATCACCAGCGGCGACCGGCCGGAGCTGCTGGCGAGCCGCCCGCGCACCGTGCACAAGGGGCACTTCGGCCACGTGCTGGTGGTGGGCGGCGAGCATGGGATGAACGGTGCGGTACGGCTGGCCGGCGAGGCGGCGGCCCGCAGCGGCGCCGGTCTGGTCAGCGTCGCCACCCGCGCCGCGCACGCTGCCACCCTGGCGGCGGCCCGGCCCGAGCTGATGTGTCACGGCGTGGAGTCGGCGCTGGAACTGGCGCCCTTGCTGGCGCGGGCCAGCGTGGTCGCCATCGGACCCGGCCTCGGCGGCTCCGCCTGGGCCGGCGAGCTGTTCAGCCGGGTGGTCGACGGCGGCCTGCCGCTGGTGGTGGATGCCGACGGCCTCAACCTGCTGGCCGCCGACCCCATCCACCGCGGCAATTGGGTCTTGACGCCCCACCCCGGAGAGGCGGCGCGCCTGCTCGAAACCAGCGTCGCCGACGTGGAGGCGGACCGCTTTGCCGCGGTGCGCGCCATCGTGCGCCGCTATGGCGGCGCCTGCATCCTCAAGGGCGCGGGCTCCCTGGCGGTGGCCGAGGAGGGGATGATCGGGGTCTGCACGGCCGGCAACCCGGGTATGGCCTCCGGCGGCATGGGCGATCTGCTCACAGGCATCGTCGCCGCCCTGCTGGCCCAGGGGTTGCGCCTGGCCGACGCCGCGCGCCTCGGCGTCTGCCTGCACGCCGAGGCGGGGGATGCGGCCGCCGCCATGGAGGGTGAGCGCGGGCTGCTTGCCGGCGACCTCATGCCCCAGCTGCGCTTCCTGCTCAATCCGTGATCCTCGAGCTGGCGGACGAGGCGGCGACGCTGGCCCTGGGCGCGCGGCTGGCCGCTGCGGCGGCCGAGGGGGGCATGCTCTTCCTGCGTGGCGAACTGGGCGCCGGCAAGACCACCCTGGTGCGCGGGCTGCTGCGGGCCCTGGGCCATGCCGGCAGCGTGCGCAGCCCCACCTATACCCTGGTCGAGTCCTATGAAGTGGGCGGTCGGGCGATCCACCACCTGGATCTCTACCGTCTGGCGGACCCCGAGGAGCTGGAGTTTCTCGGTCTGCGCGAGCTGCTCGACGGCCGCGCGCTCTGCCTGGTGGAGTGGCCCGAGCGCGGGGCCGGGATTCTGCCGGCACCGGACCTGGAGCTGGAACTCGACTACCTGGGCAGCGGCCGTCGGGTCAGGCTGAGGGCCCACGGGGCACGGGGCGAGGCGATGCTGGCCGGGCTTGCGGCCGAGGTGTGACCGGCGGCGGGATCTTTCCGATGGTTCCGTGCTGTTTGTCATGTGTTCCTTGACGTAGCGCTCATAATATGCTGTTTTATACGTAAAATAACCGAAACCAGAGCCGCTGCCTCACTGTCCCATGCCGTCCCGACGCCTCTTTAGTCTGTTGCTCCTGCTGCTCTTCGCGGGCAGCGCCGCGGCCGCGCAGACGCTGGTCAAGGGCGTGCGGGTATGGAGCGCACCGGACAAGACCCGCGTGGTCCTGGAGCTCAGCGGCGCCGTCGACCACCGCCTCTTCAGTCTGAAGAATCCGCAACGGGTGGTGCTGGACCTGCCCGCCACCCGTCTCGCGGCCAAGCTGGACGCCAGTGATCCCAGCGGACTGCTCAGCGACATTCGCAGCGCCCCGCGCCGTCACGGCCGTGATCTGCGGGTGGTGCTTGATCTCGGCGGCCAGGCCCGGCCGCAGAGCTTCCTGCTCAAGCCCACCGGCAGCTATGGCTACCGCCTGGTGATCGACCTCGATCGCGGCAACGGCAAGGCCGTGGCGCCGGCCAAGACCGAGGCGACGCTGCGGCCGCAGCGGTTGCGTGACGTGGTGATCGCCATCGATGCCGGCCACGGCGGTGAGGATCCGGGGGCCCATGGGCGCCACGGCACCAAGGAAAAGAACGTGACCCTGGCCATTGCCCGGCGGCTTGAGCGGCTGGTGAGCGGCGCCCGCGGCATGCGCGCGGTCATGACCCGCAAGGGCGACTACTACGTCAGCCTGCGCAAGCGGACCCAGATCGCCCGGGCCCACAAGGCC
>CAZMMH010000311.1:0-3500 GCA_964567315.1 uncultured Gammaproteobacteria bacterium | reverse complement strand
CTGCGCGAGGTGCGCCGGGTGCTCTACGGCCTGGCCGCGATCCTGCGCCTGCACTTCGCCCAGGAGGAGGAGATCTTCGTCGCCCTGAGCGAGGACACGCGCGACTGAAATGCAAACGGCCCGCTTGCGCGGGCCGTTTGCTCGAGCGGAAGAGTCCGGCTCAGCCGGCGGGCACCCGCCGCCGCGGCAGCAGGGCCTCGTCGGCCAGATAGCGGTGCAGCTCCTGGGCATTCAGTTTGCCCAGATCCTTGCCCAGCTCATGCACGGCGACGCCGGTCTTGTGCAGGTCGCCGAGCTGGTCGCGCAGAAAACCGAGCATCCGCTTCTGCGCCACCATCACCACGTGCTTGGTCCCGTTGGAGCGCACCATGTCCAGTGTCTGCTCGGAGACCTGGCGCGCGAAGCGCCGCTCGAACTCATCCGCGTGTTGTGACCTGTGATCGTCGTAGCCGTGGGCCCCGCCGGCGCCGCGATTGCGCCCGCTCTTGTTGTCGCTCCAAAGCGCTTTCGGCTCACTCAGCCGCTCGGGGCTCTCCAGTTTTCCCAGCTCCACCAGATTGGGACCCGACTGGAACTCGGGCAGTTCGACGGAATCCAGGGCGAAGAAGCGCGCACGCGCCCCCCCTGCCACAACCACGCAGTACTCGCTCATAGAAGAGACTCCTCTGCTGGAAGCGCCCGGCCGGGCGCCCGAACCACAAATCAACCAATTGATTTACCAAGACTTTAAGATTTGAGTGCGGCTTTGTAATGGCGACGTAGGAAAGGACGCCGCATTTCGAGTATAGCCAAACCGGGGGCCGGGCCCGGCTCGCGGAGGAATGGGGAGAAAGGCCAGGGTCGCCGCGGCGACCCGGCCCGACAGCGCCTCAGGCGGCGCCCGGCACGCGGAAATTGTCCTGGGTCATCAGATCGACGCCGCACTCCAGGGTCTCGAACCAGTCCAGGAAGCGCTTCACCATTTCGCGCCCCTTGAAACCCGGGCCGTGCTGGGGAACGATCGCCTCCACGTCCAGGGTGCGGATCATGTTGGCCCACAGGCGGCAGACCTTGTTGCTGTTCATGTAGCGCTGGTGGAAGCCCAGCATCTTCGGGATATGGGCGTCGAAATCGGCCACCGGCACCGACAACTCCTCATCGGATACCGCCGAGGTGCCCACGTCGCCGGAGAAGAGGATCTTGCTGACCGGGTCATAGAAGTGGAAGTTGCCCTCGGAGTGCAAGAAATGGGCCGGCAGGGCCTTGAGCACACCGCCGCCCAGGGCGATGTCCATCCCTGCATCGGGGATCTCGATCAGCCGCCCGCGAGTGTTGCCCGGGGTGCAGAAGTGGGGCACAAAGCGGGCCCACAGGGCCGGCACGATGACCTTGCACTTGGTGCCGACCAGCCACTTGTTGAGGGAAGCGACGATGTCCGGGTCCTGATGCGAGGCCACCACGTAGTCGAGATTGCGCACCACCACGTGGTCGCTGATGGCCATGAACAGGCGGGTGTAGGTCAGGTTGCCGCCCGGGTCGATCAGGGCCGCGTGACCGTTGTTCACGATCAGGAACTGATTGGCCTGCACGCTTTCACAGACCTCCTCCGCCGTGGCTTCCTCGCCGGCCTTGGGGCCGTCGCAAACCACCAGGTCCTCGAACGCGATGCACTTGTGGTTGCCGTCGTTATATAGCTCGATCGCCATCAAACACTCCCTACTACGGCTTAATCAATTCTAAGTATCGCCGGTTTATTATTTTTTTCCGCCTTGCGCTCGGCAATTTTTCGATCATAACCCATACCTCAAGCATGGGTAAATGCGCGCCACGCGTTCGGCCTATGCCGGACCACGCCATGGGCTATCATCCGCATAAGCCCGGTACTCACTCGACCCCCACAGGGACCGCATATGAAGAAGCTGCTCAAGATCGTCGGGATCACGTTCTCACTGCTGCTTGCTCTGGTCGTCGTCGCCGCCATTGCCGTCACCGTGCTGGTGGACCCCAACGACTACAAGGGCGAGATCACCAAGGTGGTCCACGACAAGACCGGCCGTGAACTGCAGATAGACGGCAAGATCCAGTTGTCGCTGTTCCCCTGGATCGGCCTGAAGCTGGGCCAGACCGAATTGAGCAACGCGCCGGGCTTCGGCAAGCAGCCGTTCGCCAAGGTGGCGGACGCCCAGGTGCGGGTGAAGCTGCTGCCGCTGCTGCACAAGCAGCTGGAAATGGACACCGTGGTGCTCAAGGGCCTCGACCTCAACCTCGAACGCAACCGCCAGGGCCGCACCAACTGGCAGGACCTGGTCGCTGCGACCGCGGGCAAGCCGGCGGCCGAGAAGGCGGCCAAGGCACCGGGCGCGGCCATGCCCGCCGCCCTCGCCATCGGTGGCGTCAACCTGGAAGACGCCCACATCAGCTGGCGGGACCAGATGACCGGCACCAGCTACACCGCCGACAAGCTCAACCTGAGCAGCGGTGCGATCGAGCCGGGCAAGCCGGTCGACGTCGATCTCGCTTTCGACCTCGACAGCAGCAAGCCGGCCATCAAGGGTCACCTGGCGCTCAAGGGCGTGCTGTCGGTGGATGCCGAAAAGCAGCAGTTCAGCATGAACGGGATGGATTTCAGTGCCAAGCTGACCGGCAAGGACCTGCCGGGCGGACGCCTCGACGCCCGCGTCAAGGCGGACCTCGACCTCGATCTGCAGAAGCAGTTGCTCAAGCTCGCCGACCTCGACCTCGAGGCCAACGGCACCCACCTCAAGGGCGCACTGGACGGCCAGCACCTGCTCGGCAAGCCGGCCCTCGCCGGCACCCTTGACGGGCGCATCGACAAGGCCGCCGACCTGCTCGCGCCCTTCGCCCCCATGCTGCCCAAGGAGTTCAAGCCCGAGGTCCTGGACAACACCACCCTGGCACTGAAGTTCGATCTCGACCTGGAGCGCCAGACCTTCGACCTCCCCAGCTTCAAGGCCGACGGCGACGCCCTCAGCATCGACGCCAGCGCCAAGGGCAGCCACATCGTCGACGCGGCCGACGTCAGCGGCCGCCTGCAGGCGAAGATCAAGCAGGCCGACAAGCTGCTGGCGCCGTTTGCCGCCAAGCTGCCCAAGGGCTTCAAGGCGGCGGGGCTCGACGGCAGCAGCCTCAGCACCCGTTTCAGCGCCGACCTCGGCAAACAGACCCTCGACCTGCCCGAGTTCAAGCTTGATGCCGCGGGCGTCGCCCTGCAGGCCAAGCTCGCCGGCAGCGGGATCAAGAATGCCCCGAACATCCACGGCACCCTCGACGTCGCCCGCTTCAACGCCCGTCAGGTGATGCAGCGCCTCGGCCTCACGGTGCCCGAAACCTCCGACGCCAAGGTGCTGCAGGCGGTGCAGCTGAACGGCAACCTGCGCCTGGGCAAGGACTCGGCCGCCCTGCAGCAGGCCGTGCTCAAGCTCGACGACACCACCGCCCGGATCGATTTCGACCTGCAACACTTCGCCAAGCCGGCGATGCGCTTCAAGGCCGACGTGGAC
>CAZMMH010000310.1:0-3502 GCA_964567315.1 uncultured Gammaproteobacteria bacterium | reverse complement strand
TGCAGCACTATTTCAAGACCGACCCGGTGGACTTCCAGCAGGTGCTCGACTCGACCCTGGCGATGGCCGAGCGCTTGGCGCCGATGGTGGCCGACATCCCCGAACTGATCCATCAGCACCGGGTGGCCGGGCGCAACGTGATCTTCGAGGGTGCCCAGGGCACCCTGCTCGACATCGATCACGGCACCTATCCCTACGTCACCTCGTCCAATACCACCGCCGGCGGTGCCTGCACCGGTTCCGGCGTCGGCCCGCGTTACATGGACTACGTGCTCGGCATCACCAAGGCCTATACGACCCGCGTCGGCGCCGGGCCGTTCCCCACCGAGCTCTACGACGGCGACAGCCTGCGCGATGCGGTGGGCATGCACATGGCCGAGCGCGGTCATGAGTTCGGTTCCACCACCGGGCGTCCGCGCCGCTGCGGCTGGTTCGATGCGGTGGCCCTGCGCCGGGCGATCCAGCTCAACTCGGTCTCCGGCATGTGCATCACCAAGCTCGACGTGCTCGACGGCCTGGAGGCGATCCGCATCTGTGTCGGCTATCGCTACAACGGCGAGGAGCGGGCGACCCCGCCGGTGGGTGCCGATGCCTTCGAGACCTGCGAGCCGGTTTACGAGGAGATGCCGGGCTGGAGCGAGTCCACCGTCGGCGTGAAGAGCTATGCTGCCCTGCCGCAGGCGGCCCGTGACTACCTCAAGCGGATCGAAGAGGTGGTTGGCGCGCCGGTGGACATCATCTCCACCGGTCCCGACCGCAACGAGACCATCATCCTGCGCGATCCGTTCGCGGTCTGAGGATGACGGCCGACGTCATTGCAGCGCGCCTGGTCGTCTCCCTGAACGGGGCCTCCCAGCTGGAGTTCGATCGCGGCCGGCCGCTGCAGCCGGCCCAACTGCAGGCCCTGGAGGGGATGGACCGGGAGATGGATGCCGGCATCACCCTGGACGGCCGGCAGATCGAGCAACCCGATCCGCTGGCCCGCGCCCACTTCGTCGCCCTGCACCTGATCCGCGCGTTGCGCGAGGGTCAGGAACAGCGTGCGGCCATGACCTGTGCCTACCTGGCCACCCGGATTCCGGAGCTGCGCCAGGTGCAGATCCGGGAGCGGGACGGTGCCTACGACTACGGCCTGGTGTTCGAGCGCGACTTCGCGCCCGAGGAGCCGGTCAAGTTCGTGCCGCCGGAAAGCTTCAAGCCGGGTGAGCAGTGAGCCGCGGTGGGCCCTGGACATCTCGATCGGTAGGGAGCGGTGCCGGACGTGGACGAGCGCGCACCACGGGCACGCAAACGACCGCCGCAGTCTTCCGGACTCAGCGCGTCGGGTCGTTTAGGGAAATATTTGGAAAGAGGGAAGATGGTGCCGAGGAGAGGACTCGAACCTCCACTGGGTTTCCCCAACTAGCACCTGAAGCTAGCGCGTCTACCAATTCCGCCACCTCGGCAATACCCGAATCCGCAGGCGGGCGCGAATTCGTGAGACGCGAACTTTACTCACGCCAATCCTGCTTGTCAATTGCCTTGTGCAGCGGGATTCGCCACACGGGCCGGAACGGCCCGGGACTGGAATTATGAGCAAACGACGCAAGCAGAACGACAACGGCCGCTTCAAGGTGGCCGATCCCCACGCCGAGCGCGAAGCGGTCAAGTACGAACGGCCGATTCCCAGTCGCGAATGCATCATGGAGCTGCTGGAAAAGGAGGGCAAACTGCTGCGCCGCGACCGCATCGCCGAGCTCCTCGGAGTGGACGGCGAGGATGATCAGGAGGCGCTGCGCCGCCGCCTGCGGGCGATGGAGCGCGACGGCCAGGTGATCCTCAACCGGCGCCAGGGCTACGGTCTGGCGGACAAGCTCGACCTGGTGCGCGGCCGGGTCATCGGTCACCCTGACGGCTTCGGTTTTCTCGAGCCGGAGGAGGGCGGTGACGACCTGTTCCTGTCGGCCCGCGAGATGCGTGCGGTGTTTCACGGCGATATCGCCATCGCCCAGGTGGTCGGGGTCGATCGCCGCGGTCGCCGCGAGGGGCGGGTGGTCGAGGTGCTCGAGCACAATACCCACCAGGTGGTCGGCCGCTTCCTCGACGAGGCGGGTGTCGGTGTGGTTCAGCCGGAACACAAGCGGATGCCCAACGACATCCTGGTGCCGACGGACCTGCGCAACGGCGCCGAGGATGGCCAGATCGTAGTGGTTGAAATCGTCGAACAGCCGACCCGGCGCAACCGCCCGGTGGGCCGGGTGGCCGAGGTGCTGGGCGACCACATGGCGCCGGGGATGGAGATCGACGTGGCCATCCGCAGCCACGATCTGCCGCTGGCCTGGCCGGCCGAGGTGGAAGCCGAAATCGCCGGGCTCAAGCCCGAGGTCCCGGAGGCGGCCAAGAAGGGCAGGCTCGACCTGCGCGACACCCCGCTGGTGACCATCGATGGCGCCGATTCGCGCGATTTCGACGATGCCGTGTTCTGCGAGCGCAAGCCCAAGGGCTGGCGCCTGCTGGTGGCGATTGCCGACGTCTCCCACTACGTGCTGCCGGAGACCGCCCTGGACAAGGAGGCCCTGGCCCGCGGCAACTCGGTCTATTTCCCCGAGCGGGTGATCCCCATGCTGCCGGAGATTCTCTCCAACGGCCTCTGCTCCCTGAACCCCAAGGTCGACCGTCTGTGCATGGTGGCGGAGATGTACGTGGGTGACGATGGCCGGGTGACCCGCTCCAGCTTCCACGAGGCGCTGATGCGCTCCCACGCCCGCCTGACCTATGACGAGGTGGCGGCGATGGTGGTGGACAAGGACAAGGCGACCCGGGAGCGCTATCGCGAACTGGTGCCGCATCTCGACGAGCTCTACCGCCTGTACAAGGCCTTCGCCAAACTGCGCAAGAAGCGTGGGGCCATCGATTTCGAGACCACCGAGACGCGCATCGTCTTCGGCGACGACCGCAAGATCGAACGCATCGTCCCGGTGGTGCGCAACGACGCCCACAAGCTGATCGAGGAGTGCATGATCGCCGCCAACGTGGCCGCGGCGCGTTTCCTTGCCCGGCACAAGCTGCCGACCCTGTACCGCTGCCACGACGGCCCCAAGCAGACCAAGCTGGCCGACCTGCGGGAGTTCCTCGGCGAGCTCGGCCTGTCGCTCAAGGGCGGCGACAAGCCCAAGGCCGAGCACTACGCAGAGCTGCTGCGCAAGGTGCAGGAGCGTCCCGACTTCCACCTGATCCAGACCGTCCTGCTGCGCTCCCTGGCCCAGGCCCGCTACCAGCCGGACAACATCGGCCACTTCGGCCTGGCCCACGAGCAGTACCTGCACTTCACCTCGCCGATCCGCCGCTACCCGGACCTGCTGGTGCACCGCGCCATCCGCCACGCCCTGCGTGCCGGCGGCAACGACAGCACGGTCAAGCGCACCCTCAAGCGGATCGTCGGCGCCCCGCGTCCGGGCAAGGGCTTCCGTTACAGCCCGGCGGACATGCAGCAGCTCGGCGAACACTGCTCGCTGACCGAGCG
>CAZMMH010000309.1:0-3520 GCA_964567315.1 uncultured Gammaproteobacteria bacterium | reverse complement strand
CGGTGGCCCGGTTCTCCTTGCTCCCCGGCACCTGCATGAGCTGCAGGTAGTCGATCACGATCATGCCGAGACCGCCGTGCTCCTTCTGCTCGCGGGCCAGGCGGCGGGCCCGGGCGCGCAGCTCGGTGGGGGTGAGCGCCGGGGTGTCGTCGATGAACAGCAGGGCCTCGGTGAGGATGCCCATGGCCGATGTGAGCCGGGGCCAGTCGTCGTCGGTGAGGCGGCCGGAACGGATATGGTGCTGGTCGATACGGCCGAGGGACGAGAGCAGGCGCATCACCAGCTGTTCCGCCGGCATCTCCATGCTGAACACTGCCACCGGCACCCGGCCTCTGATCGCCGCGTTCTCGGCGATATTCATGGCGAAGGTGGTCTTGCCCATGGAGGGGCGACCGGCCACGATGACCAGGTCGGAGCGCTGCAGGCCGGAGGTCATTTCGTCGAAGTCGTCGAAGCCGGTGGAAACGCCGGTGACCGCCTCCTGGTTCTGGTAGAGCTCGTCGATGCGGTCGACCACCCCCGGCAGGACGTCGCGCACGCTCTTGAAGCCACGGGCGCCGCGCCCGCCCTGTTCGGCGATCTGAAACACCTGCTGCTCCGCCGTATCGAGCAGTTCCTTGCTGTTGCGGCCCTCGGGGGCGTAGCCGCCGTCGGCGATGGAGGTGCCGACGCGGATCAGCTGGCGCATCACCGAGTGCTCGCGGACGATGTCGGCATAGGCGCGGATATTGGCGGCGGAGGGGGTGTTCTTGGCCAGGCTGCCGAGATAGGCGAGACCACCGGCGGCGTCGAGCTCGCCCTGGCGTTCCAGCCACTCGGAGAGGGTGACCACGTCGAACGGCTGGTCGGCCTCCGCCAGGGCGCGGATCGAGCCAAAGATCAGGCGGTGGTCATGGCGATAGAAGTCGCCGTCCACGACGCGGTCGGCGATCTGGTCCCAGGCGGAGTTTTCCAGCATCAGGCCGCCAAGCACCGACTGCTCGGCCTGAATCGAGTGCGGCGGCACGCGCACCGCCTCGACCTCGGGGTCGAACATCGGCGCGACCTGGGGCATTTCAGGCATCCTGTCTCCCAATCGACGACAACCCGTGGTCCAGTCAGGGATGGTACAACGGGGATCGCGACGGCGACAGGGCGGCGCTCACGCTGCCGCCCCGTCGACCTGCGGCGGGGATCACTCCTCGCCGACGATGACCAGCTTGATGGAGCTGTTGACGTCGGAGTGCAGGTGGATCTCGACCTCGTACTCGCCGGCCTGGCGGAACGGCCCCTCGGGCAGACGCACCTCGCTCTTGGCCAGGGCCACGCCGGCCGCGGTGACCGCCTCGGCGATGTCGCTGGTACCGACCGAGCCGAACAGCTTGCCCTCGCTGCCGGACTTGGCGGTGATACTCACCTCCATGCCCTCGAGCTGCTCGCGGCGCGCCTCGGCGCCGGCCAGCGCCTCGGCGGCGGTCTTCTCCAACTCGGCACGGCGCGCCTCGAAGGCGGCCACGTTGTCGGCAGTGGCGGCCACGGCCTTGCCCTGCGGCATCAGGTAGTTGCGGCCGTAGCCCGGACGCACGTTGACCCGATCGCCCAGGTTGCCCAGGTTCTCGACTTTCTGCAGCAGAATCACTTCCATCGTTTTACACCCTAGGTTCAGAAACCCAATTCGCCCCAAACTTCACTTTGGCGCGGCCCCACCCATGTTGCGGCGGAAGTCGCGCCAGCTGTCCAGAATCCCGAGCATCGCCAGCAGGAACAGCACGCTCGGAATGAACACCAGCATGGCGTACAGCCCAAACACCCAACCCCAGTGCAGCCGTCGCCAGGCCAGGTAGGCATGGATCACGGCCAGGCCCTGGAACAGGAAAAGCAGCACCAGCATCAGACCGGCATCGCCGATCAAGCCCTGCATCGCGCCCGGCACCACAATGCCGGCGGCCGCCAGCAGCGCCGCCGCGGTAGCCAGCGGGCGGTGCATGCGCAGGGCCAGAAACTCCCCGCCGAACCCGCCCGGGTTGTACAACTGCGCCTGCCAGGCGCGGCCCAGCAACAGACTCAGGCACCAGCCCAGCCACAAACCGATGGCCAGACCGACCGGTATCCAGCGCGCCACCTCCGGCAGCATCTGCTCGATGCGCGCAACCGAGGCCGGCGCCACCCCCATCTGCTTCAGCTCCGGCAGCAGATGCTGGTGATACAGCATGACCACTTCCCGCGCCGGGTCGCCGAACGCCGCGTAGGCCGCGACCAGCCCCAGCAGGCTCACCGCCAGGGCCGCCTCCAGCGACAGCGGCAGCGACACCGTGCGCCGCAGCAGCCCGGCCAGCAACCACACGGGGAGCCACAGGGCCAACGCCACACCCAGGGCCGGAAGGCCCAGCCGTGGCGCCAGCAGGCCGAGGACAGCCAGCAGCGCCGCCGCTCCGACGGCCACCACCGCACCCTCGGAGAGGCCCCGGCGCAGGCTCACCAGCGCCAGCGCGGCCCCGCTGAGGTAGCCGATCGGCGGCAACGCCGGGGCCAGCAGCGCGAACAGCGCCACCACACCCATGGCGGCGAAGCGCCCCTGCATGATCAAGGCGGCCAAGCCACGCATTTGCAGTCCGCCTCCCGTCAAGCCGCCGGCACCACCACCAGGGCGCCCGGCGGCCACTCCCTTACTGGGAGTGGGCGTCGCTGTACGGCAGCAGCGCCAGGAAGCGGGCGCGCTTGATCGCCGTGGCCAGCTGACGCTGATAACGGGCCTTGGTGCCGGTGATCCGGCTCGGCACGATCTTGCCGGTCTCGCTGACGTAGTTCTTCAGCGTCGCGATATCCTTGTAGTCGATCTCTTTGACGCCTTCTGCCGTGAAGCGGCAGTACTTCTTACGGCGAAAATAACGGGCCATTGTCGTTCCCCTGTGTTCGGTCGTTCAGTCCAGTCGTTCGATCCGCTCCGCGTGCAGCACCAGGTGACGCTCTTCGCTGCGGTGTCCGGCCCGGGCCAGGCTGCCGGAAACCCGCAGCCGCCTGCCCTCCTCCAAGTCGGTGAGGATCCCCGGGAAACCCTCGCCCGCGGCCACGACCGCAATGCTCAGGCTCAATTCCCGCTGAAACCCCGCCACCGTCTGGTGGGAGCGGTGCCGCAGCGTGAAACGGCTGATCGGCACCCCGGCCGGCGTGCGCCGGTGCTCCACCGCGCCGACGAGTTCACCCGTCAGCACGAGCGCGTTTTCCTGCTCAGGCGTCGTCGGCCGGGGCCTCTTGCTCGGTTTCCTCACGGCGCGCCGGACGCTCCTCGCGATCATCGCGGCCGCGGCTGTCGTCGCGGTCGTCACGGCTGCGCGTGTCGTCACGCTCGTCACGGCTGCGGGCCATGACGGAGGGCTCGGTGACCGCTTCGTCACGGGCGATGACCATGTTGCGCAGCACCGCGTCGTTGAAGCGGAATGCGGACTCGAGTTCCTCACGGGCCTCGCCGTCGCACTCGATATTCAGCAGCACGTAGTGCGCCTTGTGGGCCTTCTGGATCGGGTAGGCGAGCTGGCGACGA
>CAZMMH010000308.1:0-3523 GCA_964567315.1 uncultured Gammaproteobacteria bacterium | reverse complement strand
CACCCGCAGCTCGGTGGGGGTGAACTCGCGGCCCTCGATCTTGGCGTGGAAGCGGCCGTCACCGCCGAAGAAGTTGTCCACCACGATAAACACCAGCTTGGGGTCGATCACGAACAGCGCGGTACCCCGCAGCGGGTGGATCTTGACCAGGTTCAGGCTGGTGGGGACGAACAGCGAATGCACGTACTCGCTGAACTTGAGCATCTGCACGCCGCCCACCGAAATCTCGGCAGTGCGCCGCAGCATGTTGAACAGGGCGATGCGGAACAGGCGGGCGAAGCGCTCGTTGATCATCTCGAGCGTGGGCATGCGCCCACGCACGATGCGGTCCTGGCTGGTGAAGTCGTAGGCCTTGAGTTCGCCCTCGGCGGCCTCCTCCTCACCCTCCGTCTCAATGTCGCCGCCGCTCAGCCCGCCGAGCAGCGCATCGATTTCGTCCTGGGAGAGAAGATCGGTCGCGGCCATGGTCGTCTACTGCATCACGAAGCTGGTGAAGAGCACCTGATCGACATAGGGATTGCCGGTCTGGTCCTTGAGCACGTCACGTACCACCTTGAGGGCGTCCTGCTGCAGCTTCTGCTTGCCCTCGGAGGTCTTGATCTCGTCGTACTTCTGCGCGCTGAACAGCAGCAGCAGGCGGCTCTTGATCAGCGGCATCTGGGCCTCGATCGCATCCTTGGCACCCTCGCCATGGGTCATCAGGCTGACGCCGATCTGCAGGTAACGGACCAGGGTCTGGTCCTCGAAGTTGACCACGAAGGGCGGGTCGATGTTGACGTAGACCACCTTGCCCGCCGGGGCGTTCTTTTCGGCCTCGGCCGGTGCGGCCTGTTCGGTCTTCGCGCCCTTGTCACCGGCGGCGGCATTGTCACCGTGGGATCCCGCCACCAGCATGGCGATGCCGACCGCGGCGCCGATCACCACCACGGCGAAGATTGCCAGCACGATGATCAGGGTCTTCGTGTTGAGGCCGCCACCGCCGCTCTTCTTTTCAACGTCGAGGTCGAGATCCTCGTCCTTTTCCTTCACCGCCATGATTCAGCCCTCTAGACGCCGGTTTGGGGGTCGTTGCCAGGGTTTTGCAAGAGTCGTGCCCGGCCACGCACCCGACATAACACGCGGAAGATCAACGCGTTACCAAGTCTACCAGCAAGGCATCCGGTTACAAAGACGAAAATCCCGCGCGACACGTCAAGATTTTGTCAGCACGGCGATGGGCGGCGGGAAGGCGGGGCGGGAGGCGGAAGGGGGACCGGGCTGGGTCCGCGAACGGGGCCCGCGCCGGAAGGGTTTCAAACGTAGGTGTTAACCAGACCGTCGATCATCTGCGGCGCGGCAACCGGGCTTGCGCCGTCGCCGGCCTCGGCACCCTCGAGCCCCGGGCCACCGGCGAGGCCGGGGTGATCGCCCTGACCGCCCTGGGCCTGCTGCTGCTGGGCGAAGGACTGGTCGGAGACGTTGGCGCCGAGCAGGTTGACCCCCTGCTCCGCCAGCATTTCACGCAGCCGCGGCAGGGCCGCCTCCAGGGCCTCACGCACCTGGCCGTGGTGGGCGGTGAAGTTGATGCTGGCCTGCTGATCGTGGCTCATGTCGATGCGCACCTCGACCGTCCCCAGGTGCGGAGGGTTGAGGCGCAGCTCGGCGCTCTGCTGATGATTGTTGACCATCCAGGAGACCCGGTTGCCGAGGCTGGCGCCCCAGTCGCGATGCCCCAACGGCGGCTGCAGTTGCAGCTGGGAGGGGTCGGGCTGGGCGGATGCGGTGGCGGCGGGTGTGTGGCCAGGGCTGCCCGCCCCCGCCTGCACTCCGGCGATCACCCCGTTGAAGCCGGTGCCCTGGTTGCCGCTGTCCTGCTTGAGCAGGCTGTTATCGGCTCCGGCAGCCTGTTTGGCGCTGTGGGCATGGGCGAGCAGGGCCATCAGCGCCTGCTGCTCGGCCTTGCCGGACTTGCCGCCGCCGGGCATGCCGGCCAACAGTTCGTCCAGGAGGCTGCCGGCCTGCTGTGAGGCAGCGCCACTGCCGCCGCCACTGCCACTGCCACTGCCGGCGGCATCGTTGGTCGCGGCATGGGGCGCCGCAGCCGCGGCGTTGCCCAGTTCGGCCTGAAGCATGGGAAACAGTGCCGCCAGCAGCGGCGGCAAGCCGTTGCCGCCGTCGCCGCCCCGTTTGGCCTCGCCCGCCGCGTGAGCGGTCGCCTTGCCGTCGCCGGCGACGACCTTCAGCGCCAGCCCGCCGCCCTCGGCAAGCTGCGCCAGGCTGTTCTTCAGTGCGTCACCAAATGCAGCGGAAACAACGAGTTGTTTGCCATCCGCGGCGCCGTTCCCGAGTAGCGAGGCCAGCGTGCTGCCGCTCTCCTTGCCGCTCTGGGCAACGTCTGCGATGGGAAGGTTCAGGGAATCCATTGCGGGGCTCTCTGTGTTGCCGGCTGTTGTAGCCGTAAACATTCAAAATGCGTGCCAGCAGCTCAAAACTTGGGGGGGCGGTTGCGGCGGTGCATCTGGGTGGCGAATTCATCGTTCTCGAGCTGCTCATGGCGGTCGGCCGCCCTGCGCTCCTGGTCCTGCATCCGCTCCACCACCTTGCCGATGGCCTGGGACCGGGTCCGCCGCGCCAGCCACTCCAGGCGGTGCAGTTCGCAGCTGCGCGCATGGCGCGTCACCACGTTGCGCTGCTGCACGATGGCCTTGTCGAGCTGGCCCAGGAACAGGCGGTACTCCTGCAGGGTGTTGACGTGAATCCCGGCACGCATGCGTTCGTCGAGACGCGCGACGTACTCGCCGCGGTAGCGCTGCAGGTCGTCGAGCCGCTCCTCCTGGGCGGCCAGTTCGCGCCGGCTGTCGCCGAACTGCTGCGCCGCCTCCCGTTCGCGGTTGCCGGCGATGTCGTGTACCGGCTGCATGCGTTGCGAGCGTTTCATCAGCGATCCGCCTCACGGGCCACCGGTACCAGCACCGGCGCCATCAGGTTGCGCAGTTCGGTGACGCTGCGCGGGTAGTCGTGGGCCTGCTCCATCGGCTGCTGAAGGAAGGCCTTCAGCCGCGGCTCGAACTCGATCGCCAGGTCGATCCGCTCGTCGGCGCCGCGCTGGTAGGCGCCGACGCTGATCAGATCCTGGTTCTGGCGATAGGTGGACAGCAGCTGCTTGAAGCGGCGCGCCGCCTGCAGGTGTTCGTTGTCCACGATCTCGGTCATCACGCGACTGATGGAGGCCTCGATGTCGATCGCCGGGTAGTGCCCGGTCTCGGCGATGGCCCTTGAGAGCACCACATGGCCGTCGAGGATCGCCCGCGCCGAGTCGGCGATCGGGTCGTTGTGATCGTCGCCCTCGGTAAGCACAGTATAGAAAGCGGTGATCGAGCCGCCGCCCTGCTGGCCGTTGCCGGCCCGCTCCACCAGGCTCGGCAGCTTGGCGAAGACCGACGGCGGATAGCCCTTGGTCGCCGGCGGCTCGCCGATGGCCAGGGCGATCTCGCGCTGGGCCTGGGCGAAACGGGTCAGGGAGTCCATCAGCAGCAGCACCTGC
>CAZMMH010000307.1:0-3532 GCA_964567315.1 uncultured Gammaproteobacteria bacterium | reverse complement strand
GCCCTCGGGCTGGTTGCATCCGGGCCTGCGCCACCCGCTCTGGCTACCGGCCCTGGTAGGTGCCTTGGCGCTCATGGTGGCCCTCGGCACCTTGGGCCTGCTGAGCCTGAGCAACCTGCGGCGTCTACAACCGGTGGAGGCGCACCTGGCGCTGGTGACCGGCTTGCAGCGAGCCGCGCAGGATCTCGGCCTGGAGTTGGCCCGGGAGCTGCGCGGCGAGCCATCGGACCTCCGCACGGTGCGTGCCGAGCTGGATGACATGTCCGCCGACCCGAGCCTGTTGGCTCACGAGAGCGCGGAGCCGCTGAAGCGCGCCCGGACGCTGATTGCAGAGGTGCCCGGCGAGCCCAGCCAGGCTTTGGCCCAGGCCCTGGGGCTCTTGAACGGCGCGTGGCGCAGCGAGATGACAGCGTATACCCGGCTGTGGGCCGCGTCCGAGGCGAGCGCGCGGCGTGAGATGCAGGTGGCCATGGTACTGGTCCTGGTGGTTGGTCTGCTCGGTTCCGGCCTGTTAGTGCTGATGCGCGGGCGCATCCTGCGCCCACTGCGGGACGTGGAGCTGCTGTTCGCCCGCTTCACCGCCGGTGATGTGCGACAAGCGCCCGAAGGCCAGGCAGATCCCCTGATCCGCCCCTTGTTCAGCGCCTACAACGGACTGGCCTGCCGCCTAGCGGGTCTGGAGCAGGAGCGGGCACGGCGCGAAGGACGGCTGCAAGACGAGGTGCGCAACGCGACCCGCACCCTGATGCACCAGACCCTGGAGCTGGACCAGGCGGCACGCACGGCCGCCCTAGGCGAGCTCGCGGCCGAGCTGGCCCATGAGCTGCGCAACCCCCTGGCAGGCATCCAGATGGCGGTCAAGCGCCTGCGTGGCGAGCTGACCGACACCCGACTGACCGAACGATTAGATCTGGTGATGAACGAGCTCAAGCGGCTCGGCCGGCTCACCGACCAGTTGCTCGAGCGGGCGCAGGGCGCGCCCGAGCCGGCGGTGGACCTGGATCTTGCCTCGGTGGTGGAGGAGGTTCTGGTCCTGGCGGGCTACCAGGTGGAGAACGGCGTGCAGTTGGAGTCCGCGGTGCCACGGGGCTTGCATTGCGTTCTGCCGGAAGGCTGTCTGCGGCAGGTGCTGCTCAACCTGGTTCTCAACGCCGGCACGGCCATGCAGGGCCGGACCGGAAGGATCCGGGTCGAAGCGGCAGCGGACGAGGGTCGGCTTCAGATTCGAGTGGTGGACCAGGGACCGGGATTCCCGCCGCCCCTGCTCGAGTCCACAGCGCCGGTCGGCAGTTGGCACAGTAGCGGCAACGGCCTGGGCCTGGCCATGGTGCGGCGTTTCGCCCGGCGCCTGTTCGGTGAGCTGCGTTTGGCCAACCCCGAGGCCGGGGGCGCCTTGGCCATCATCGACCTGCCGGACAGCGTGGTGGCACAGAGAAGGGGCTGAGAGCCTGCCCCTTCCGCCGTTCGCTCGCTTGGAATCATTCAACATCCGGAATTACCCTGTGAAACATACGCCTGTCGTCCTCTTGCTCCTGATCCTGTGCACCCTGGTGTTCCTCGCGGAGCTCACCACCGGTAATACCTTGATCTACTGGCTGGCCCTCTGGCCCGCTGGCCTGTTCGAGGCCCTTGGTATGCTCCAAGGCCCCCGCTTTCACGCCTGGCAGATCGTCACCTACGCCTTCCTGCACGGCGGCGCCCTGCACTTGACCCTAAACCTGTATGCCTTGTGGCTGTTCGGCGTCCCCCTGGAGCGTCGCTGGGGTCCGCAGCGCTTCGCGGTCTACTTCTTCGCCTGCGTGATCGGCGCAGCGCTCGTGCACCTGGCAGTGGCGGAATTCGACCTCGCCCACGGCGGGAGCGCCTACCCCGTGGTGGGCGCCTCGGGTGGTGTATTCGGATTGCTGCTCGCCTTCGGCATGCGCTATCCGGACGTGGAGCTGATTCTGCTGTTCCCACCCATCCCCGTCAAAGCCCTATGGTTCGTCATCGGCTACGGCGTGGTGGAGCTGGCGGCGGGAATTACAGGTACAGCTACCGGCATTGCCCACTTCGCCCACCTGGGCGGCATGCTGACCGGGCTTCTGCTGCTGCGTGGGGGCAGATGGCTGCCGTGAGCCGGTTGGTCTGGCTGGCAGCGCTGGTGCTGGCGGCTTCAGTTATGGCACAGACTGCATCTGACGAAGCGGCGGCTGTGGCCGATGCCTTGCGGCAGACCCGAGCGATCGACCGCGAGCTAGAGAACGCTCGAGCACCGGGGGCCGATCTGGCGTCGCTGGACACCCGACTGCAGGTGCTCCACCGATCGGCCAAGGACTGTATCGACGGCCAGAGCGGGGCCGCGGAGAAGCTCGACAACGAGTTGGCGCTGTTGGGAAAGCCGACGCCGGCCGAAGACGCGTCCGTTGCCGAGGCGCGCCGGGAGATAGAAAGAAAGCGCGGACGCGTCGACCGGGCTCTGGCGAGCTGCCGCTTGCTGCTGGTGCGCAGCGATGCCCTGACAGAGCGCCTGCAAAGCCATCTCGAAAAGGCGCAGGCGCAACGCCTGCTGGCGCACGGCCCGGGACTGGTCACTCTATCGCAGTCCCTGCGCGAGATGCCGGCTGCCGCAGACGCCCTGTGGAGGCGTTGGGGTAACACGCGGCTGGATTTGACCGCACCGGGTACCGCCGGTTACGGGCTGCTCGCCCTGCTGACGGTCGCGGCCTTGCTCGCGGGCCTGCGGCTGCGCCGGCGCCTTCGGATGCGCGCGGCTGCTTCCCCGGCGCCGAGCTTTGCGAGCTCGTTGCTCCAGGCGTTGATAGCTACCGCTGCTCACTACGCAGTTGTGCTGCTTCCCGTGCTGGTTTGGGCCGGATTCTGGTCGGTATGCGCCCGAATGGGGGTTTCGACCGCATCGATCGCGGTATTGGGTGTCGCCCTGTTGGCATGGCTGTTGTTTGCCCTGGTCAGCCGAGGGTTGCTCGCCCCGCCGCCCCCGGCTGTGCCCCCGCTTCCTTGCGACCGGCAAGCCGCGCGCCGGTTGGATCGGGCGTTGCGTGCAGCGGCGGTGTTGGTTTCGACCGGCATTGCAATCCGTTTCCTGGCCCGCGGCACGGTGTTGCCGCCCGGTCTGGGCGATCTCGCCGAGGTCCTGTACCTGGTTCTACTGGGTGTCGTTACCATGCTCGTATCCTGGCGCTTTCTCGATCTGGGGCCCTGGCCGGGGCGTAGGTTGTTGCGCCTGCTCCTGAGCGGAGTCATCGCCGTGGCGGTTGGCGCCGAGCTGTCCGGCTACCGAGGGCTTGGCCCCTATCTCCTCCAGGCCCTGTTGCTCAGCGTTCTGATCATAACCGGGGCCTGGTTGCTGGCACGGCTGGTCGGCGACTTTTTCGACGGGCTGGACGATGGCCGCCACGGTTGGCAGCGCGCCTTGCAGGGTCGGCTCGGGGCCGAGGAGGACCAGAATCGCCTGCCGGGCAGTCTGTGGCTGCGGCTGCTCGCAGCGCTTTGCGTGTGGACTGGTGCGGGATTACTGTTGCTGCCGGTGTGG
>CAZMMH010000306.1:0-3534 GCA_964567315.1 uncultured Gammaproteobacteria bacterium | reverse complement strand
GCGGCCATCAGCCTGTTCGGCTTCGAGTCCGGGGCCGCCCTGGCCACCGTGGTCGGGGTGCTGGTGGAGGTGCCGGTGATGCTGTCGGTGGTGAAGATCGTCAACGCCAGCAAGGGTTGGTACGAGCGGCCCCAGGCGGCGGGCTGAGGCCGATGATGGACGATCGGGTCGAGTCCGTCTGGCGTGAGCACGCCACCGCGGTGCGCCGCTTCGTCGCCCGCCGGGTCGGCGATGAGGCGCTGGCCGAGGACCTGACCCAGGAGGCCTACCTGCGCCTGCTGCGTCTCGACGGCGAATGGCCGGCCTCGCCCCGCGCCTGGCTGCTGCGGGTGGCCCGCAACCTGGTGATCGACCATTACCGAACGCGGCGGCCGACCCAGCCGTTGCCCGAGTGGCTGCCCGCGCGGCAGGAGAGCGGGGACGCCTACGCCGCGCTCGAGGCCTGTCTGCCGCCGCTGCTGGAGCGACTGCCGGCGCCGTATCGCGAGGCTCTGGTCCAGGCGGACTTGGAGGGGCTGCCCCAGCGGCTGCTCGCGGAACGGGCGGGCGTGTCGCTGTCGGGCGCCAAGTCGCGGGTGCAGCGCGGCCGGCGCCTGCTTGAGCGCGCGCTGCACGAATGCTGCGAGTTCGAACGGGGCCCGCGTGGCGGGCTGGTGGATTTTGCGCCGAAACGCGCCGGGGCCTGCGTCCTTTCGCCGTCGTCTTCGTCTCAGGGACGGGTACACGACGAACAGGAGCGATCCGAGATGAAACAGGTAACGATTGAATGGCGCCACCTGGAGGTGGAGGGCGAGACCTGCGACCGCTGTAGCGACACCGGTGAGGAGCTGCGGCAGGCGATCGAGGGGCTGAATACGGAGTGTGCCGCCGGCGGCGTCCGCTTCGCGCTGCAGGAGACGCGCCTCGGCGCGGAGCGGCTGGCCGACTCCAACGCGGTGCTGATCGACGGCCGTCCGCTGGAGAGCCTGCTGGCGGGGGCCGCGGTCGGCAGCAGCGACTGTCCCTGCTGCAGCGAGCTGACCGACACGGCGGACAGCGTCTGCCGCACCCTGGAAGTCGGCGGCGAGGTGCACGAGGCGATTTCCGCGGCACTGATCCGTGACGCGGCCTGCGTGGTGGCCGACTGCTGCGGTCCGGAGTGCGGCTGCAGTTGAACCGGTCCGGGCCCGCCGCATGGCGGGCCCGGCATTGCAGCGTCCCCGGGCGGGCGCTGCGGAGACGAGTGGAATCATGTACGAACTGTTTGAGATTGCAGCGGGAGCCGGCACATGTTCGAACTGATGGCCGACCTCGTCGTCTACCGCCTGCTGGGCCTGCCTGCCGGCGGCCGCTTGGCCGAGGCGCTGCACTTCTTCGTCCAGGACACCCTGAAGATCTTTGTCCTGCTGGTGGTGATCATCTACGTGATGGGCCTGCTGCGGGCATTGCTGTCGCCGGAGCGGGTGCGCGACTACGTGCGCGGCCGTCCGCCGTGGCTGGCGCGCGGCCTGGCGATCGGCCTGGGCGCGGTGACACCGTTCTGCTCCTGCTCCTCGGTGCCGCTGTTCATCGGCTTCGTCGAGGCGGGCATTCCGCTCGGCATCACCTTCTCCTTTCTCATCGCCAGCCCGATGATCAACGAGGTGGCCGCGGTGATCCTGGTGGGCGTCCTCGGCTGGAAGCTGGCGGCGCTCTACGTCGCCGCCGGCCTGGTGGTGGCCTGGATCGGCGGGGTGGTGATCGGCCGCTTCCGCCCCGAGCGCTGGGTCGAGGAGTACGTGTGGAAGATTCACATGGGCGAGGTGGCGCAGCTTGAGGTGGACAACTCCCTGGGCGGCCGCCACCGCTTCGCCCTGGCCGAGGTGCGCGAGATCGTCGGCCGCATCTGGAAGTGGGTGCTCGCGGGTATCGCCCTCGGCGCGCTGTTCCACGGCTTCGTGCCGCAGGATTGGGTGGTGCAGCACCTGGGCGACAGGAACAACTGGTTCGCCGTGCCTGGCGCGGTGCTGCTCGGCATTCCGCTCTATTCCAACGCCACCGGCGTGATCCCGGTGGCCGAGGCCCTGCTGGGCAAGGGCGTGGCCGTGGGCACGGTGCTCGCCTTGATGATGAGCATCGCCGCGCTCTCCCTGCCGGAGATGCTGATCCTGCGCAAGGTGATCCGCTGGCCGGGCCTCGCCCTGTTCGCCGGCGTGCTGGCGGTGGCCTTTACCCTGGTCGGCTGGGGTTTCAACTTCGTGGCTTGATTTTTTCGAGCGAAAAACACGTCTCGCGCAAAGGCGCTAAGGCGCAAAGGAAAACCTCGATGATGCGAGGGCACATGGCTGCCGCTGGAGGCAGTCGCAACCGAATGGGTGTTGTTGCTGCATTGATGGATAGGTGTCGCATGTCCTGCAGAGATTCGTCTCAAGCGCCGTTGGTGTCCGAGGTCTTTGCTGATGAATTGGGTTTCCTTTGCGCCTTTGCGCCTTAGCGCGAGCCAGGCCTTTTGATTTTTTCAAACCGGTTTCAGGAGTCGAAAATGAGCGAACAACCGCAACTGCATTCCTCCATCGTTGCCCTGGTGTCGCTGGCGGCGGGGATTGCCGCCAAGCACCCGGACATGGGCCTGTGCCAACTGGGACGGCTGCGGGAGATGGGCCTGCCGCAGCATCAGATCGACGCGGTGATCGAGATCGCCCGCCACATCCGCGACGAGGCGGCGCAGAAGCTGGACGCGGCCTTCGACGAAAAGGCCGGCGCGGTGGCGGCGCCCAAGCCGAGCCTGTTCAATATCGTCGAGGAGCCCTCCGAGTGCGGCTGCACCCCGACGCCGGGCGGGCAGTCCTGCTGCTGAGGCATAACAAATGAAGACGAACGACGCCGACACGATCCGCGCCAAGGTGCGCGAGAGCTACGGCCGGGTGGCGCAGGGCGGAGGCGGCTGCTGCAGCGATAGTGCCTGCGCCATGCCGATCCCGGTCGCCTCGCTGCAGCTCGGCTATTCGGCGGTGGAACTGGCCGCGGTGCCGGAGGGCGCGAACCTTGGCCTCGGTTGCGGCAATCCGCAGGCGCTCGCCGCCCTGGCCGAGGGCGAGACGGTGCTCGATCTCGGCAGCGGCGCCGGCTTCGACTGCTTCCTCGCCGCACGGGCGGTGGGTGAACGCGGCCGGGTGATTGGGGTCGACATGACCTCGGAGATGCTGGGCAAGGCGCGCGAAAACGCGGCCAAGGGCGGTCACGCCAACGTGGAGTTCCGCCTCGGCGAGATCGAACACCTGCCACTGGCGGACGGTTCGGTCGACGTGATCATCTCCAACTGCGTGATCAACCTCTCGCCGGACAAGCCACAGGTGTTCCGCGAGGCGTACCGTGTGCTCAAACCCGGCGGACGCCTGGCGATCTCCGACGTGGTGGCCAGCGCGCCGCTTCCGGAGGAGGCGCGTGCCGATCTGGCGCTCTACACCGGCTGCATGGCCGGCGCCTCCCATATCGACGAGCTGGAGGCGATGCTCGCCGCGGCTGGTTTCGACGAGGTGCGTATCGCGCCCAAGGATGCCAGCCGTGAATTCATCC
>CAZMMH010000305.1:0-3600 GCA_964567315.1 uncultured Gammaproteobacteria bacterium | reverse complement strand
CCAGATCGAAATGGAGGCCGACCAGTACATCCCCTTCCCCCTGGAAGAGGTCAACCTCGACTTCGAGGTACTCGGCCCCTCGGAGAAATTCGACGACATGGTGGATGTGTTGCTCGCCGCGTCGCGCAGCGAGAACGTCGACGTGCGGGTCGATGCGGTCGGTCAGGGTGGCATCAGCTGCAAGATCGTGGACGTCGAGGCCTACGCCATGGAGAACGCCTTCAGCCTGATCGCCAACCAGTTGCCCGACGAAGGCAAGGGTCGCACCGTCGCGGTGGTCGACGTGGGCGCGACCATGACCACCCTCAGCGTGCTGCACGACCGACGCACCATCTATACCCGCGAACAGGTCTTCGGCGGCAAACAGCTGACCGAGGAGATCATGCGCCGCTTTGGCCTCTCCTACGAGGAGGCAGGCATGGCCAAACGCCAGGGCGGTCTTCCCGACAACTACGTCACCGAAGTGCTGGAACCCTTCAAGGAAGCCATGGTGCAGCAGGTCAGCCGCTCGCTGCAGTTCTTCTTCTCTTCCAGCCAATACAACAGCGTCGATCACATCGTGCTCGCCGGTGGCAGCGCCTCGATCACCGGCATCGACGAAATGATCGCCGAACGCCTGGGCACGCCGACCAGCGTCGCGAACCCGTTCGCGAACATGTCGCTGGCATCCCGGATCAAGCCCCAGGCCCTGGCCAACGATGCTCCGGCACTCATGATCGCCTGCGGACTGGCACTGAGGAGTTTCGACTGACATGGCCAAGATCAACCTGTTGCCGTGGCGCGAGGAGCTGCGCAAGGAACGCCAGAAGAACTTCGCGATCACCGCGGCCATCGCCGCCCTCATCGCCGGCGGAATATTCTTTTACGTCCACACCTACGTTCAGGCGCTGATTGACGGGCAGAACGCGCGCAACACCTACCTGCGCACCGAAATCAAACAGCTGGACAAGAAGATCGCGGAGATCAAGCGGCTGGAGGCGACCAAGGCGCGTCTGATCCAGAAGATGAACATCATCCAGCGGCTACAGCAGAGCCGCCCGGAGATCGTCCACCTGTTCGATGAACTGGTGCGCACCCTGCCGAGCGGGGTCTATCTGACCAGCGTCCAGCAGAGAGGCAACCGCATCACCGTCCGCGGGGTGGCCGAGTCGAACGCCCGCGTTTCCGCCTATATGCGCAAGATCGACGAATCGCAATGGCTGGGCGCAGCCAAGCTCATCACCATTAACGCGACCTCAGTTGCGGGGCAGCAAAAGGCCTTCAATTTCGCCCTGAGCGCGACCCAGACCCGGCCGAAGCCACCGAAGACAGGCGGGGAGAAAGCCAAATGACCCTCGACGATCTCCGCAACCTGGACAACGATGCCGGCGCCTGGCCGCTACCGGTCAAGGTCGCCGCCATCCTGCTGCTCTGCGCCGCCATCCTCTTCGCCGGCTACTGGTTCGACACCAAGGACCAGCTGGTCACCCTTGAGCAGGCACGCAAGGTCGAACCCCAACTGAAAAAGGATTTCGAGTTCAAGCAGCGCAAGGCCGCCAACCTCGAGCCCTACAAGGAGCAGCTGGCCGAGATGCAGAAGACCTTTGGCGCGCTGCTGCGGCAGCTGCCCAACAAGGCGGAGATCGCCGACCTGCTGGTGGACGTCTCGCAGACCGGGCTCGGTGCCGGACTTGAGTTCAAGACCTTCCATCCAACCGGCGAGGTTAGGCGCGGGTTCTACGCGGAATACCGCATCAATATCAACGTCCAGGGCACCTTCCACGAATTTGGCGACTTCGCCAGTGGGATCGCCGCGCTGCCGCGCATCGTCACCCTGCACAACATCGTCATAACGCCGGTCAAGGGCGGCAAGCTGCAGATGACCGCCATCGCCACGACCTACCGTTACGTCGAGGGGGGCCGCTGATGATTCGCAAGCGTTTGCGCGTCGGCATCGCCCGCGCCTTTGCGGCGCTGCTGGTTTTGACGCTGGCCGGCTGTGCCAACACCGACATGTCGGACCTGCGCGCCTACGTCCGCGAGGTGCTGGCGCGCAAGCCGGGACCGATCGCGCCGCTGCCCCAGCCGACGCCTTATGAGACCTTCGCCTACTCGGCGTCGGGACTGCGCAGCCCGTTCGTCCCCGAAACCAAGCGCCGCGAAGGGACCGTGACCAAGGGCAAGGTGGCGTGCAAGATCGAGCCCAATGTGCACCGCGCCCGCGAACTGCTGGAAGGCTTCCCGCTGGATACCCTCCGTATGGTCGGCAGCCTGCGCCAGGGCGATCACTTCTGGGCCCTGGTTCAGAGCAACGACGGCACCATTCACCGCGTGACCGTAGGCAACCACCTCGGCCAGAACTTCGGCAAGATCGTCAAGGTGACCGAGGACAAGGTCCAACTGGTGGAAATCATTCCGGACGGCGAAGGCTGCTGGAGGCATCGCTCCGCGGCACTCGCCCTCAGCAATACGCACTAGGATTAAGATCATGGGGAATGCAACAATGACCGCCATGCAGAAAGCAATGTCGAGGAAAGACCGAATGGGCGCAGCGCGCACGTCCCTCAGCTGGGCCGGGGCACTGTTCCTGGCATTCAATGCTCTTCTGCTCGTTCTGCCCGGGATGGCCAAGGCCGAGGCGACCAACAGCATCGAGGACATCAGCTATTCCGCGCTGCCCGGTGACCGGGTCCAGGTCACCATCACCCTGGCCCATGACACCAGTGAACCGCGGAGCTTCACCACCGACCACCCGGCGCGGATCGCGATGGACTTCGCCAATACCAGCATCGGCGCCGCCGCCAAGGCCACCAGCATCGGCGTCGGCGCCATTCAGGGCATTCGCGCCGCCGAGGCGGGCGGGCGTACGCGCCTCGTCTTTAACCTCGTGCAGCTGGTCCCCTTCAGCACCCGTGTCCAGGGCAACAAGGTGCAGGTGATCCTCGCCGGCAGCCCGGTCACCGCCACCGCCGGCGGCGACATGCCGTCCCCGGCAGAACAGGCCGCAGACATGGTCCCGGCCGCCGCAACCGCCCCGGCGCCTGCCGTTGCGACTGCCGGAAAATCCATTAAGAACATAGACTTTCGCCGCGGCGACCACGGTGAAGGCCGCATCATCGTCACCCTTTCGGACCCCAGCACCCCCATCGACATGCGCTCCGTGGGCGGCAAGATCGTGGTCGACTTCATCAACACCGCCCTGCCCAAGGCCCTGTCGGAGCGGCTCGACGTCACCGACTTCGCCACCCCGGTGAAGTTCGTCGAGACCGTCCAGAGCGACGGCAACGCCCGCATGACGGTGACCGCGCTGGGCGACTACGACTACATCGGCTACCAGACCGAGAACACCTACACCCTGGAGTTCAAGCCCCTGACCAAGGCGGAGGTCGCCAAACGCAAGGAGAAGGAGTTCAAGGGTCAGCGCCTGTCGCTCAACTTCCAGAACATCCAGATCCGCGCCGTACTGCAGCTGCTGGCCGACTTCACCAATGACGTCGCGGTGTTGCGGACGGCCGTCGAGTCGCTGAGCAACTACGAAGTCGTGGACCACTCCACGAACCTCAACGGCGCGATCGTCGAAGGGCTCGAGACGGGCGACCTCGACTTCGCCGGCTATGCCGC
>CAZMMH010000304.1:0-3606 GCA_964567315.1 uncultured Gammaproteobacteria bacterium | reverse complement strand
CTTCCGCCGCGCCGCGCCGCGCCTGATGGCCACCGCGGCCGTCTGGCTGCAGGCGGCGGTCGGCGCCGACCGCCACAGCATGGCCCTGTCGCGTCGCTCCGCGCCGGCCATCACCGAAGCGGTCAACCACCTGTTCGGCGGCAGCGAACTGGGCGCCCGTCTGGCCCGCTTCGAGCCCCACGACACGGTGCACCGGGAACTGTGGGGACGCGTCGAGCTACTGCCCCTGATCGAGGCCGCGGCGCGGGAGGAGACCGATGAGCTCGCCGCCGGCCTGCGCGACCCCCTGACCACCCCGCGGGAGATCGACGAGGACCTGCGTCACCTGGAGGAGGGGCGCGCCATCGCCGCACGTCTGCGCGCCCTGCACGACGGGAAAACCCTGCTTGGCCCGGCCGATGCGGCGCGCCCCTTCAGCTACGACGATGCCGTCGTCCTGCTGCGTTCGCGCACCCACGCCGCCACCATCGAGCACGCCCTGCGCGACGCCGGCATCCCCTACCTGGGCGCCGGCCGCGGCACCCTGCTGGAGAGCCTGGAGGTGCGCGACATGGTCACCCTGCTGGAACTGCTGGTGACCCCGTTCAGCAACCTCGCCCTGGCCCAGGTGCTGCGCTCCCCCCTGTTCGCCGCCGGGGACGAGGAGTTGATGCGCCTGAGCGGCGCCCCGCGCTGGTTCGAGCGCTTGCAGGCGCTCGCCCCGGAGCTTCCGCCCGACGGCGCGCTGGCCCGGGCCGCGGCCCTCCTGCCCCGCTGGCACGCGCTTACCGACATCCGGCCGGTGCACGACCTGCTCGACCTGATCTACGGCGAGGCCGCCGTGATCGCCCGCTACCAGGCCGCCTTTCCGCCGGCCCTGCACGCCCGGGTCGAGGCCAACCTGACCCGCTTCATCGAACTGGCGCTGGAGGTGGACAGCGGCCGCTACCCCAGCCTGGCCGCCTTCCTCGCCCGCCTGCGCAGCCTGCGCGAGCGGGCCGACGAGGCCCCGGACGAGGCGCCCGCCGGCGGCGGCGAGCCGCGGGTGCGGCTGATGACCATCCACGCCTCCAAGGGGCTGGAGGCGCCGGTGGTGTTTCTCGCCGATGCCGCCTCGACCACGCGGGAGCGCAACGCATTTCACCCCATCGTCGACTGGCCCGCCGACGCCGCGCGGCCCGCCGACTTCCTGCTCGCCGGGCGCAGCGCCGAGCAGGACGAGGTCAGCCGCACCCTGCTGGAGCGCAACCGCGAGGCGGAGCGACGTGAGGAGGCCAACCTGCTCTACGTGGCCATGACCCGGGCCCGCCAGCTGCTGATCGTCTCCGGGGCCGCGCCGAGCCGCGGCGAGGCCCTGGGCTGGTACGGGGCACTGTCCGAGGCCCTGGCCCCCCACGCCCGGGAACAGGCTGACGGCACCCTCCTGCTGGAGTCCAACACGCCGCCGCCGCACGCAACCGTGGCGGCGCCGGCGGCAGCGGCGGCGCCCCCCCTCGACCCGCGCCTGCACGAGCCCCTGACCACCACCGCCCCCTGGCGGGAGATCGCCCCCAGCGCCACCGCCGCCAGCCTCGACCACGCCCCGGGCGACGAGGATGGACGCCTGCGCGGCCTGCTGGTCCATCGCCTGCTGGCCCTGCTCGGCGACGGCGGCAACGATCCCGGCGACGCCCCCCTGATCCGGCGCCTGGCCCTGGAGTTCGCCCTCGGCGAATCGGCTGCGCTGCTGGCCGGGGCCCTGAGCGAGGCCCGCGCGGTACTGGCCGATCCGACCCACGCCGGACTGCTCGATCCCACCCGCTACCGCCGCGCCTGGAGCGAGGTGCCGATCCAGTTCGAGCGCGACGGCACCACCGTCTACGGGGTGATCGACCGTCTGGTGGAAAACGACGACGGCCTCTGGCTGGTGGACTACAAGACCCACCGCGGCGCCTGCCACGGCCACGCCGACGCCCTGGCCGCGAGCTACGCCGGCCAGCTCGAGCTCTACGCCGAAGGGATCCGCCGCCTGTTCCCAGGACGGCCCCTGCGCGCCGGGCTGCTGTTCACCGCCTGCAGCCTGTACCGCGAGGTGCCGCTCAAGCCGTAGAAATTCACTGCGCCACAGAGATCACGGAGTGCACAGAGAAGGAACGGTGGCGGCAGGCGTAGTCCGCGTTTCCGTGACATCACGCCAACCCTCTGTATCCTCGGTGATCCCCGCGGCGCCTTGAAGTCGGTACGCCCGGCCGGTTGAATCGCGCGGCCCAAGCCTCCAGATTAGGGGCAGCCACCGCAACGCAAGATCCAAGGGATAGAAGATGAGCGACAGCCCCTACATCGTCGACGTCACCGCCGAGAGCTTCGAGCGCGAGGTGCTGCAGGCCTCGCAGCGGGTCCCGGTGTTGGTGGACTTCTGGGCCCCCTGGTGCGGCCCCTGCAAGATCCTGATGCCAATGCTGGCCCAACTGGCCGAGGAGTATCGCGGCCAGTTCGTGCTGGCCAAGATCAACACCGAGGAGCAGCAGGAGCTGGCGGCCCAGCACGCCATCCGCAGCATTCCCACGGTCAGGCTCTACCGCAACGGCCAGGTGGCGGACGAGTTCGCCGGCGCCCAGCCCGAGACGGTGGTGCGCCAGCTGCTGGAACGGCACATCGAACGGGAATCGGACCGCCAGCGGGCCAAGGCCCTGGCCCTGTTGGAAGCCGGCGACGCCGCCGGCGCCAAGGCGATCCTCGAGCGGGTGCTGACCGAGGAGCCCGACAACCACGATGCCCGCCTCGACCTGGCGGAGGTGCTGATGAGCGAGGGCCGCGCCGACGAGGCCTCGGCCCAGCTGGACCTGCTGCCGCTCAACGTGCGCACCGGCGACGACGCCAAGGCGCTGCTCGCCTCGCTGGAGTTCGCCCGCGCCGTGACCGGCGCGCCGGAGATGCCCGTCCTCGAGGCACGGCTCGCCGCCGCCCCCGGCGACAGCGAGGCCCGCTACCAGTTGGCCGCGCAGCGGGTGGTGCACGGCGACTTCGAAGGTGCGCTGGCGCTGCTGCTGGAACTGCTGAAGAAGGACGCCAAGTGGGGCGACGGCGCCGCCCGCCGCGGCATGCTGGCGGTGTTCGAGATCCTCGGCGGCCAGGGCGAACTGGTGGCCCGCTACCGCCGGCAGATGGCATCCGCGCTGCTCTGAATGGCCGCGCAACGCGTGGGCCGCGGACGGCGGCGGCTCTGGGCTTGCGGCGCATCTGCGGGCCGGTGCCGTGCTATTCTCAAAGCTAGGTGAAGCCGCGTGCCCGGCGGCGTTTGCGAAAGGAGGTTCACCGTGAAAAGCGCATACAAAAGCACGGGGCTGATCGCCCTGACCGTTGCCGCCGCCCTCGCCGGCTGCGCCTCCAACGACCCCTATCAGAACACCAAGACCGGCGCCGTGGTCGGCGCCGTCGCCGGTACCGTGATCGCCAACCAGGTGGCCCACTCCGACAAGGGACGGGTGGCCGGTGCCCTGATCGGAGCGGCCCTGGGCGGTGCCCTCGGCTACAGCATGGACCAGCAGGCCCACGCCCTGCGCAGCGACCTGGGCCCGGCGGCCTTCCGCTATCAGGGCGTGACCATGGATCAGCCCAACGACCGCAGCATCCAGCTGGACGTGCCGG
>CAZMMH010000303.1:0-3617 GCA_964567315.1 uncultured Gammaproteobacteria bacterium | reverse complement strand
GCATCATGGTGTGGGTGAAGCCCTCGTGCACCCGCCAGGCGAAGGGCGAGACCAGGACCAGGGAGGCGCCGGCCAGCCAGGCCAAGCGCGGCCCATCGATCAGGCGCCGGGCCGAGAGGTAGAAGTAGAGATAGATCGCCAGCAGCAGCAGGTACTTGACCAGGGTGAGGGCCAGCAGGCCCTGACCGAAAATCTGAAAGAAGCCGTGGACGATCCAGGTGTAGAGGGGCGGCTGGCCGACGCCGTAGCCCCAGTCGAGATAGCGGGCGAACAGCAGCTGTTCGGCATCGTCCACCAGCAGGGTTCCCGAAAGCCACATGCGCAGCAGCACGTGCACGGCGACGTAAAGCGTCGCCGCGAGCAGAAAGCTGCTCAGGTTCCAGCGGCTGTCAGCGGTAGACACCGGGCTCTCCCTCCGGGCGGTTCTTGAAGCGGCGGTGGACCCACAGGTACTGCTCCGGCATCTGCCGGATCTGCTTCTCGATCAGGGCGTTGATGCGGGCCGCATCGGCCACGGGATCCTCGCCCGGAAACCCCTCCAGCGCCGGCAGGAAGTAGAGCCGGTAGCGGCCGTCATCCAGGCGTTGCTGGAAGAAGGGCACCACCGGCGCCCCGCTCATGGCGGCCAGCCGCGAGGTGGCGGTGATGGTGGCGGCCGGCACGCCGAAGAAGGGGGCGAAGCTGCTCTTGTCCATGCCGTAATCCTGATCCGGGGCATACCAGACACCGACGTTTTGCTTCAGGCTCTTGAGCATGCCGCGAATGTCGCCGCGGCGGATCGCCTTGTCGGCGTGGCGCGCGCGCCCCCGGTGCATCACGGTCTCGAACAGCGGATTCTTGCTCTCACGGTACATGGGGTGAAAATCGCGCTCCAGCAGCAGCAGACGGCCGCCGATCTCCATGGTGGTCAGGTGCGCGCTGAGCAGGATCACGCCGCGGCCCTGCTCCAGGGCCCGGTCGAAATGCTCGATACCCTCGATCCCCGCCAGGCCACGCAGGCGCGCGTCGCTCAGCCACCAGCTCATGGCCAGCTCCACCAGCATCATGCCGAGGGAGGCGAAGTGATGCCGCAGCAGGCGCCGCCGTTCCGCCTCGGACAACGCCGGGAAGCACAGGTTCAGGTTGACCGTGGCGATACGCCGCCGACGCGGCAGCAGCCACCACAGCAGGCGGCCAAACAGCGCCCCGGCCCACAGCCGCGGGCGCCGCGGCAGCTGCGCCGCCAGCCACAACAGACCCAGGCCCAGCCAGCCGGGCCAGAAGCGCGGCGCGAGAAAGCGCGAAACGGGAAACGGCGACTCGGGGTTCATGCGGCTCGGGGTGCGGCGAATCCGGGCATTCTACTTGCCGCCGGCGGGACGGACAAACCCGCGCCTGTGCTATGATCCGGGGCCAATAACGGCGGTGAATGGTGGAGAGCGGAGAGTGAATAGTTGTGGAACACGCGGCGCGCGACTATTCGATGCAGGTCGCCTCGTGAACCGCCCCCCATTCGCCGTTCCGCGCTGACGGACGCGCCCGAATGCAGCTCTCCGTCCCTGCCTTCGACAATGCCCGGATCTTGGTCATCGGCGACCTGATGCTGGACCGCTACTGGTCCGGCGCCGCTTCGCGCATCTCGCCGGAGGCCCCGGTACCGGTGGTCCACGTGCGCCAGCAGGAGGAACGCCCCGGCGGCGCCGGCAACGTCGCGGTGAACATCGCGGCCCTGGGTGCCCAGGTGACCCTGCTCGGGCTGACCGGTGCCGACGCCGACGCCGCGCGCCTGCAGGAACAGCTGCAGAACCACGGTGTCGACTGCCAGTTCGAGCGTGTCGACGACGCGTCCACCATCGCCAAGCTGCGCGTCCTCAGCCGCCACCAGCAGCTCATCCGCCTCGACTTCGAGCAGGGCTTCAGCCCGGAGCATGCGGCCCGCCTCACGCAACGCTTCGGCGCCTGCCTGGAGCAGACCGACGTGGTGGTGCTCTCCGACTACGGCAAGGGAACCCTGAGCCACGCCCCGGAGCTGATCGAGCTGGCCCGCGCCGCCGGCCGGCCGGTGCTGGTGGACCCGAAGAACCGCGACTTTTCCGTCTACCGCGGCGCCACCCTGATCACACCCAACCTGGGCGAGTTCGAGACGGTTACCGGACCGTGCGCCGACGAAGCGACCCTGGTGGCCCACGGCGACACGCTGCGCCGCGAGTGCGCCCTCGACGCCCTGCTGATCACCCGCGGCGAGCATGGCATGACCCTGCTGGCCGAGGGCACCCCGCCCCTGCACCTGCCGGCGCAGGCGCGCGAGGTGTTCGACGTCACGGGCGCCGGCGACACGGTCATCTCAGTGGTCGCCGCAACACTCGCCGCCGGCCTCGATCTGCCGGAGGCAACCGCCCTGGCCAACACCGCCGCCGGCATCGTGGTGGGCAGGCTGGGCGCCGCGACCGTCAGCCCGTCGGAGCTGCGCCGTGCCCTGCGCAGCCAGCACAGCTCGGGCCGAGGGGTGGTCGAGGAAGAGCAGTTGCTCGAACTGGTCGAGGAGGCCCGGGCCCACAACGAGACCATCGTCATGACCAACGGCTGTTTCGACATCCTCCACCCCGGCCACGTGGCCTACCTGGAGCAGGCCGCGCGTCTCGGCGATCGGCTGATCGTGGCGGTCAACGACGACGCCTCGGTGCGTCGGCTGAAGGGCGCCGGCCGCCCGGTAAACGGGGTCGAGGCGCGCATGGCGGTGCTGGCAGGGCTCGCCTGCGTCGATTGGGTGGTGCCGTTCTCGGAAGAAACGCCGGAACGGCTCATCTGCCGCGCGCTGCCCGACCTGCTGGTCAAGGGCGGCGACTACAAGCCGAGCGAAATCGCCGGCCACGACTGCGTCACCGCCAACGGCGGCGAGGTGGTCGTACTCGAATTCCTGGAAGGCTGTTCGACCAGCCGCATCATCGACAGCATCCGTACACAAGACTGACGGCGGGGGAACAGACGTGATCATCGTAACCGGTGGCGCCGGCTTCATCGGCAGCAACATCGTCAAGGCGCTCAACGAGCGGGGCCGCGACGACATCCTGGTGGTGGACAACCTGAAGAACGGGGTCAAGTTCAGGAATCTCGTCGACTGCGAGATCCTCGACTACATGGACAAGGAGGACTTCCTCACCAACATCCTCGACGAGGCCGACCTCGGCGACGAGGTCGAGGCGGTGTTTCACCTCGGCGCCTGCTCCTCCACCACCGAATGGGACGGGCGCTACATGATGGACAACAACTATGAGTACTCGAAGGCGCTGCTGCACTGGTGCCTCGACCACAGCACCCAGTTCATCTACGCCTCCTCCGCCTCGGTCTACGGCGACGGGCGCATGTTCCGCGAGACCCGCGAGCACGAGGCCCCGCTCAACGTCTACGGCTACTCCAAGTTCCTCTTCGACCAATACGTGCGCCGGCTGGCCCCGGAGATGCACAGCCAGGTGGTCGGTTTCCGCTACTTCAACGTCTACGGTCCGCGGGAGCAGCACAAGGGCAGCATGGCCTCGGTCGCCTATCATCTGCGCAACCAGCTCCTGGCCGGCGAAAACCCCAGGCTGTTCGAGGGCTGCGACGGTTACGGCAACGGCGAGCAGAGCCGCGACTTCATC
>CAZMMH010000302.1:0-3625 GCA_964567315.1 uncultured Gammaproteobacteria bacterium | reverse complement strand
GCTGTCGCCGAGCCGCGTCCGCAGCTCGGCGATCGCCGCCGCCAGCGGCGGCAGCCGCTCCGTGTCGCAGTGGCCGCCGGCCGCGCGTTGTTCGATCTCCCCCAACAACCGGTCCACCTCATGGGCACCGAACATCTGCGCGTTGCCGCGGCCCGCGTGGGCCGCGCGGCGCAGACCGTCGGCGTCGCCGTCGGCGCAGCTCTGCTGCAGGGCGGCCTGACAGGTGTCGAGTTGCAGGAACAGCCGCGGCAGCAGCGGCCGCAGGACGGGGTCGAGCTCGGCCTCGGCCGCCGGCGTTGCGTCGGCGTTCGCGTCGCCGAGCAGGGCGAGCAGGGTTTCGCGCTTCAATGGCCGCGCCAGCAGGTCGTTGCAGCCCGCTGCGCGGGCGGCGGTCAGCTGGGCCGCGTCGGTATTGGCCGAGATGGCGATGAGTGGGGTGGGGGGCAGGCCCCGGCTGTGTTCCAGGCTACGCATCTCCCGCGCCGCCTGCAGTCCGTCCATTACCGGCATCTGCAGGTCGAGCAGGACCAGGTCGTAGCGGCCGCCGGCAAAGCGCTCCACCGCGGCCTGGCCGTCGCCCGCCTCATCCACCTCCACGCCGCTGTCGCCGAGCAGCCCGGCGATCAGGGCCCGGTTGAGCGCGGTGTCGTCGACCACGAGCACCCGCGGACGCGCTGGTGGGGCGTTACCCATGGCGGCCTGGATTAGCGCGGTGCCGAGAGCTCGACCAGCCCCTGTTCCAGGGCATAGGTGGTGAGCTCGGCGGTGCTGCGCAGGCTGAGCTTTCGCATCAGGTTGGCACGATGGTTCTCCACCGTTTTGATGCTGATGGAGAGCTCGCTGGCGATTTCGCGGTTCTTGAAACCCTCGGCGATCATCTTCAGCACCTGTCGCTCGCGGCGGGTGAGGGCGTCGATGGAGCCCGAGTAACCCTCGTGCAGGAACCGCTCCACCAGTTCGGCCGAGACCCCCTCGCAGACATACGGCTTGCCCTCGGCCACGGAGCGAATGGCGCCAATCAGTTGCTCGCGGTTTATGGTCTTCAGCGAATAGCCGTCGGCGCCCGCGCGAATGCTTTCGGCAATCAGCCGTTCGGAGTCGGCCACGGTCAGGACCAGGACGCCTACCTGCGGCAGCCGCCGCTTGATCTCGCGCAGGGCCTCGGTGCCGTTCATCTTCGGCATGGACAGGTCCATCAGGACGATGTCCGGCTTCAGGGTGACCGCGAGGCGGATCGCCTCGAGGCCGTCCTCTGCTTCACCTGCGATCTCGAGATCCTGCTCACTGGCGAGCAGCGCTTTGAGCCCCTCACGGAAAAGGGATTGATCTTCGGCGATCAGGATCCGTTTTGTATTACCTGTCATTTGAGCCTGCTTTTTCTTGATTATTGCCCAACAGAAACACCGCTATTGCCGGTGCCGCGCATCAGCGGGGTCTTTGTAATCCCGCCTCGACCTCGTTTCGCTTTTCCCTGCCCGCCAGCACCTCGATCAGGTGCAGGGCGAAATCCATTGCAGTACCAGGCCCGCGCGAGGTGATGACTTCGCCATCCTGTACAACGGCATCCTCCACGTATTGCATGCCCGGAACTGTGATGGTGTTCACAAAACCTGGGTAACTCGTTGCGCGCCGTCCGTCAAGCACCCCGGCGTGGGCCAGCACCTTAGGTGCGGCGCAGATTGCGGCGGTGTAACGGCCCCGCGCATGCATCGACTTGAGCAGGTCGTGAATGCGGCGGTCCTGGTCCAGGGCCTCGGCGCCGGGCCCCCCGCCCGGCAGTACCAGCATGTCGAAGTCCCGTTCCAGTGCCGCGTCGAGCGTGGTGTCGGGCAGCAGCACCACGCCGCGGGAGGCGGTGACCGGTCCGGCGGCGAGCCCGGCGCTCACGACTTCGATACCGGCCCGCCGCAGCAGGTCGATGATGGTTACGGCTTCAAGCTCTTCGCAGCCGGCGGCGAGGGGGACAAGGACGCTTGCCATGTTTTGGGCCCTTTCCTGTGTTGCATCGCGATCAGGCGGGAGACCGGCACCAGGGCGATGCCCTGGGCCCGGAGGGTCGGCAGCATCTCCCGCAGGACGGCGAGGGTGGTGGGGTGGGGGTGGCCGATGGCGATGGCCGTGCCGTCGGTGCGGGCGTGGGCCACCAGGCGGCCGAACTGCCGGCGGATCGCCTCGGGCGCCATCTCGTCGTCGAGAAACACGTTGCGCCGGGTGTTGGGCACGCTGTATTCGGCCGCCATCTGTTCGGCGACGGTCTTGTCGGTGGTGCGGCTGTCGACGAACACCAGTCCGGGATAGTCGCGGTGCAGCTCCCCCATCAGCCAGGCCATGTGGCCGGGGTGGCGGGTCAGCAGGCTGCCCATGTGGTTGTTGACCCCGCTGACGTGGGGAATGCTGGCGATGTCGTCGCGCAGCGTGCGCAGGAACTGGCTGCGCGTCATGTGCAGGGTGAGGCCGCCGGGGCCGAGGCGCCGCTCGTCGGTCGACTCCATCGGCAGGTGCAGCAGCACCTGGCTGCCCTTGCGGTAGGCGAGCTCCGCCAGGCGGGTGCTGTAGGGGGTGTGGGGCAGGATGGCGTAGGTAACGGCGCCCGGGAGGGCGATAGCCTCGCGATCGTTCGCCAGGCGGTATCCCAGGTCGTCGATGATCACGCTGACCGCGGGACCCGCCGCGACCGTGCTGCTGCCGAGCACGGCCACGCCGAGCAGGAGGCCCCGCGCGGCCCGCCGCCAGAAGCTACGGCGTGGCTGCGGGGCCGGTCGGGTCACTTGTCTTCGGCCTTCAGGAAGGCCATGCCCTTGAGGGTGTTCAGGGCCTCGTAGAGGTCGTAGTCCTCACGCGCCAGGGTCTCGCGCACCTTGCTGTCGTCGGCCGTCTTCGGCCCCTTCTGGGCGCTGGTGTTGTCCAGGTGCCCGGTCAGGTCGGCCTCCTTGACCGTCTCGCCGCCCTTTTCCACCTGGGCCACCTTGAGGTGGTCGAGGGTGATGTCGGGGGTGATGCCCTCGTTCTGGATCGAACGCCCGGACGGGGTGTAGTAGCGGGCGGTGGTCAGCTTCAGGCCGGTGTGGTTGGCCATCGGCAGAATGGTCTGCACCGAACCCTTGCCGAAGGTTTTCTGGCCCATGATCAGGGCGCGGTGGTGATCCTGCAGGGCGCCAGAGACGATCTCCGAGGCCGAGGCGGAACCGCCGTTGACCAGCACCACGATCGGCGCGCCATCGAGCACGTCGCCGGGGTGGGCGCTAAAGCGCATCTTGGAGTCCGCAATGCGGCCGTCGGTGTAGACGATCAGGCCCTTGTTGATGAAGGCGTCGGCCACCGAGACCGCGGCGTTGAGCACGCCGCCCGGATTGTTGCGCAGGTCGAGGACCAGACCTTTGAGCGGGCCCTTGTTCTCCTTCTTGAGCTTGTCCAGGGCCTCCAGCAGGTTCTCGCCGGTCTGCGACTGGAACTGGGTGATGCGGGCGTAGCCGAAGCCGGGCTCGAGCAGCTTGTACTTGACGCTCTTGACCTTGATCACCGCCCGTTCGATGGTGACCTTGAACGGCTTGTCCTGACCGTTACGCATGACCGTGAGGGTGAGCTTGGTGCCGGGTTTGCCGCGCATCATCTTCACCGCGTCGTT
>CAZMMH010000301.1:0-3631 GCA_964567315.1 uncultured Gammaproteobacteria bacterium | reverse complement strand
CTCGGCAACCTGCTGGACAACGCCTTCAAGTGGTGCGCCGGGCGGGTGCGGGTGGCGGCCGCGATGGAGGGCGAGGCCCTGCTGCTGACGGTGGAGGACGACGGCCCCGGAATCCCCGAGGCTCGCCGCAAGCTGCTGCTGCAGCGGGGCGTGCGCCTGGACGAGAACACCCCCGGCCACGGCATCGGTCTGGCCATGGTGGCCGACATCGTCACCGCCTATGGTGGCGAGCTGCGGCTGGAGCAGGGTGCGCTCGGCGGCGCCCGCATCCGTCTGCGCCTGCCGGGGGCTCAGGCGGCCGGCTGAGCCGGCGGGGGCAGCGGCCGGACCTCGATTTCGATCGCGGCGAGGGTCGCATAGACCCGGCGCCGGCGGCTGATCGGCCACCAGTCGTAGAGGAAGGTCTGAATCGGCCGCCACATGGCCACCCAGCCCGAGATCAGCAGCCCCTCGCCGATGAGCCAGGCGACCGCACCCTCCCCCAGCCGCGCGACCACCGCCCGCGCGGCGACGCACAGCAGCAGGAAGGCGATGCCGATGAACAGGGAGGTACGTCCGTCACCCAGGGTGTGCCGCAACCGCCGGGCGGCGGCAGTGGCACGATAGGCGAAATAGTTGTGGACCGCCTCGCCCAGCCATCGGGCGGTGTCACCCACCAGCTCCCGTTCCGGCAGATGGATCACCAGCTTCAGCGGCGTGCCGCGGTGGAACTCCTGCACCGATTCCACCAGATAGGCCGCCGCCTCGTCGTCCAGATCCTTTTCCACGAATGGCGCCGGATCGAACGAGTTGAACAGCTGGCGAACCTCGTTCAACTTGAGCTCGATCAAATATCGGCCCGCTTCCAGCCGGTAGTGGGACTGCAGTTCGTGCATCCGTCTCACCCGTATGCGTTAGACTGAGAACAGGCCCGCTGCGCGGCACTCCGCGCAGGGGCATGATACGGCCGGCGACAGGCGCGTGCACCGGTGGCCCGGCCGCTGGTGGCAAACATGGCGTCACCCGTCCCATCCTTGCGAATCTCCCCATGGCTGGGGGCAATGGTCACCCTGGTGATCGCCCTCGCGTTCGCCGAGCTGGCGATCACCCTGGAAACCGACCGCTATGCCGAGCAGCGGCACAGCGAGGTGCTGCACCAGGCCGGCGAGGTGCGGGCGCGCCTGGAGGGCGCGATCAACTCCACCATCTATCTCTCCGAGGGACTGATCGCCTACGTCGCCACCCATCCCGAATTCAGCGACGACGAGTTCAACAAGCTGGCCGGCCAGCTGGTACGGGGCGGCACCCGTATCCGCGATATCGGCCTGGCCCGCAACAACATCGTCACCCACGTCTACCCCCTGGCCGGCAACGAAAAGGCCCTGGGACTGCACTACCTGGAGGTGCCGTCGCAGCGCGACGCGGTGCTGCAGGCGATCCGCTCCGGCCACACCGTGGTGGCGGGGCCGGTGAAGCTGGTACAGGGGGGCGTGGGCTTCATCAGCCGGACGCCCATCTTCATCGATCCGGGCATGCTCAAGCCAGGCCAGAATCCCTACTGGGGCCTGGCCAGCGTGGTGATCGACTGCGACAGCCTGTTCACCGCCGCGGGACTGCATGAGGTCAAGGACGGCGTCGCCTACGCCCTGCGCGGCCGTGACGCCACCGGCGCCGCCGGCCCGCCCTTCTTCGGCCGGGCCGACGTCTGGAGCCGCGAGCCGCTGCATCTGGACGTGGTGCTGCCCGGCGGCAGCTGGCAGCTGGCGGCGGTGCCGGTGGGCGGCTGGGAGACGAACGGCAGCCGCTTCGCCCTCTACCGGGGCGTCGCCGGCCTGCTTGCGCTGCTGCTCAGCGTCCTGGTCTTCAGCCTCCTGGCCGAGCGGCGCCGGGTGCACCATCTGGCGCTGCACGATCCCCTTACCGGACTGCCGAACCGGCGCCTGTTCAACGACCGTATGGAGCAGCTGATCTCCCGCGCCTCGCGCAACGACGGACGGTTCGCCCTGCTCTACCTCGACCTCGACGGCTTCAAGCCGGTCAACGACCGCCATGGCCATGAGGTCGGCGACGCGGTACTAGCGGAGGTGGCGCGGCGGCTGGGCGGCGCGCTGCGGCGCTCCGACAGCGTGGCCCGCATCGGCGGCGACGAATTCATGCTGATCCTGCCCGACACCGCCGACGCCGCGGGGGCGAGCCACATCGCCGAGAAGATCATCGAGCGGATCGGCGAACCGATGCAGGTCCAGGGCCACCGGCTGCGCCTCGGCGGCAGCATCGGCATCAGCCTCTATCCGGCCGACGGCCGCAGCGTCGACGCCCTGCTGCTGAACGCCGACCGGGCGATGTACGCGGCCAAGCAGGCGGGCGGCAACGGGGTGAGGCTGAGCGTTGAGCCGTCGACGGGTTGATTCGCAAGCCCGACGCCCCGCTTGGCGGATCGACCGGTCAACGCGGCATCTTCACGGCGCAAACACCCGCTGCAGGAACAGCTGCAGCTCCGCCCACGAGGCCTCGTCGGCCGCCTTGTCGTAGGCGATCGGCAGTTGGAAGCGCTCGCCGAGGAGAGTGGCGTCGGGGTTGGTGAAGGCGTGCTTGGCACCGGGGTAGTTGAAGAACTCGACGTTGACCCCGGCGGCATTCATCTCGCGGACGAAGTCGGCCACCACCTCGGGTGGCGCCATGGGGTCGGCGCCGCCGTTGAAGACGGCGATCTGCGCCTTGACCTTGCCCGGCTCGGCTCGGCTGCTGCCGGCAAGGCCGCCGTGGAAACTGGCCACGCCGCGCAGGTCGACCCCCTCGCGGGCCATGTTGAGCACGATGCCGCCGCCGAAGCAGTAGCCGATGGCGGCGGTCCGCGCCGGGTCCACGGTGGGCTGGGCGACCAGGGCCTCGCGGGCGGCGAGGAAGCGGGCGCGGCGTAGCGCCGGGTCGGCGTTGACCGCCTTGGAAAAGCTGGCGGCGTCCTTCGGGTGGTCGACGGTCCGGCCGTCGCCGTACATGTCCACCGCCAGGGCGGTGTAGCCGAGCGCCGCCAGCATGCGTGCCCGCCGGCGCGCGTAGTCGTTGAGGCCCCACCACTCGTGAACCACCAGTACGCCGGGGCGCCGGCCCTTGATCGCGTCGTCCCAGGCAAGGTAGCCCTTGAGCTGGGTATCGCCGGCGCGATAGTCGAGCTCCTCGCCCACCACGGCACCCTGGGCCGCGCCGCTGGCCACGATGCCGAGCAGGATCAACCACCATTTCTTCGGAAGCATGTTCGAGCACTCCTGGTGTGGATGTCGGCTGAGTCTAGGCAGCGAAGCCGGAATCCGCCATTGGCGGCCGCGTCGTTTGCGTGCCCCGGACCGCGGTGCGCATAATCGCCGCTGATCCGAACGGAGAGCCACCAGCCGTGCAGTACACCGACCTACGCGACTTCATCCTGCAGCTGGAAAACCGCGGCCTGCTAAAGCGCATCCGCGCCGAGGTGGATCCGAAGCTGGAGATGACCGAGATCTGCGACCGCACCCTGCGCGCCGGCGGTCCGGCCCTGCTGTTCGAGAATCCCAAGGGCTTCGACGTGCCGGTGCTGGCCAACCTCTTCGGCACCCCGGAGCGGGTCGCGCTGGGCATGGGCGAGGAGTCGGTGGAGGCCCTGCGCGAGGTGGGCAAG
>CAZMMH010000300.1:2798-3642 GCA_964567315.1 uncultured Gammaproteobacteria bacterium | reverse complement strand
CCGGCCAGTTTCTCACCGACACCGGCTTCGACGTGGGTCGCCTCGATCAGCTCTGTATGGATGCCGGGATCACGCTGACGTTGCGCCTGCACCCCTCCAATATGCCGAGCGCCAGCATGCTGGAGGACATCCGCAATTCGCTGCACATCCGCCTTGATGCCTCTGGCGACATATACGAGGCGATCAATGAGTATGATCTGCTGATCACCGATTATTCCAGCATTTTTTTCGACTTTTTCATTACAGGGAAGCCGATCATCCATGCGGCTTTCGATCTGAACGAATATATACAAAAGAATCGTGATTTTTACTTCCGGTACGAGGAGGTTTGCCTGACGCCAGGCGTCAAATCCTGGGACGATTTGTTTTTGCTTATCCGGAACATGAAAGAATATGGGTTGGCAGCCGACTATGCACAGCGGTACCGGACGCTCGCACACCGCTTCAACCGCTACGTCGACAATGACTCGAGCCGACGTGTTTACGAGTGGGCCTGCGCTCACGTGAGATAGGGGAGTTCTTGAGGATCGCGTTATGAAGCGTGTGATCACCTTTGGCACATTCGACGTCTTTCACATTGGGCACCTGAGGATACTTGAACGCGCCAAGGCGATGGGCAGTTGGCTGATCGTAGGTGTGTCGACTGATGCGTTGAATGTAGGCAAGAAGTCCCGCGCCCCGATTTATCCACAGGATGAGCGGCTGAATATCGTGCAAGCGCTGAAATGCGTGGACGAGACGTTCTATGAGGAGTCTCTCGAGTTGAAGCGGGACTACATTCTTCAACATCGGGCGGATGTGCTGGTGATGGGCGATGACTGGGCCGGGCGGTTTGACGAGTTCA
>CAZMMH010000300.1:0-2788 GCA_964567315.1 uncultured Gammaproteobacteria bacterium | reverse complement strand
TCTGCGACGTCATCTATCTGCCGCGCACCCCCTCGATTTCCACGACCGCAATCATCGAGCGGGTCAAACGCTGACGCCGGCCCCGACGGACGCGGCGAGGCAAATTCAGGCAATGAAGATCGATCGCTCCAACCCGCTGCACTGGCTCTATCTCGCGGTTTTTACCGCGAACGTTCTCGTCGTGCTGCTGCTCCGTAGCATTCCATATCGGCGGCGGGTTGGCGCGGCAATACTCTATGGGCACAAGCTTGGCGGGAATCTCAAGGCGATTCTTGAAGCGGCACCACCCTTTCCCGGCGGGCTGGACCTTTTCTTCCTTACCATGGATCCGGCCTACTACCGGTCCTTGAGACAACAAAACCAGCCCGCGCTGCTGGGGCTCAACCCACTTCACATGTTGAAGCTCGTGAATGCCTATGCCCTGATCAGCGATCACGGGCTGCATTCGCTGGCGTTGCTGCTGGGTCGTAGCGACCTGAAATTCGTCGATGTCTGGCATGGCATTCCGTTCAAGGGCTTCGACCGCGACGATTTCGTAGTCCAGCGGCAATTCGATGAAGTCTGGGTGGCGTCGGAACGCCTCAAGGCACTGTACGTTGAGCGGTTCGGTTTTTCCGAAAGCCAAGTGCATGTGACCGGCTATGCCCGCACGGACAAGTTGATTAGCCACAGCCAGGATATTGAAGCAATAAGGAAAAAGCTTGGGATTACCGAGACAGACAAGCAGGTGTTCTTGTTTGCGCCGACCTGGCAACAGGATCACCGCGGCCGAAATATCGTTCCGTTCGGCCTGGATGAGCCCGTTTTCCTGCAAAAATTGAGCGCTTTTTGCGAAGCCAATAACTCGGTTTGTATCGTCCGGCAACACCTCAATACCCAGCCCCACCAGGGGACGTTCGGGTATTCAGGCGTTTATTTCGTCCCCTACAGGGACTTTCCCGACACCGAGGAAATCCTGCTCGTCAGTGATTGCCTGATCTGCGACTGGTCCTCCATCGCTTTTGACTACCTTTTGCTTGATCGGCCGACAATCTTTCTGGATGTGGCGCCGCCGTTCAGCAAGGGCTTTTCGCTGGATGCTTCCCATCGCTTCGGCTGGGTCGTTGGCAGCGTCGATGAGATGTTCAGCGCGCTCGACAGTTGCCTGGGCGACTCTGCGGGGTATTGGGCGAAATTCGGCCCGGCGCACGAAGCGGAAAAGCGGGACCTGTACGGCGGCATGGCGGATGGTCATGCCGCGGAGCGTTGTCTTTCCCGCCTTCGGCGCTTCCAGAGCCTGGCGCGCGATAGCTGACAAGCCATAACATGGCACCCATTCGGCGAAGGTCAAAGCAAAGATCGCTTTGGCGGCCCTGCGGGGCGTCGGCGGAGAAGTTCGACGCCCGCTATCCTCCCCACAGCGCATCGAACGGCAACGCAACGGCACCGAATGGCCTTACGGCGACGCCCGCTTCGACCACGAAGCTCGCCTGCGGTGGCCGCTGACCTTGGCCAGTTCGAAGACCTTCAGGATACATGCGGTATGATCCGCGAGCCCGCGGTCGGCCACGTCGTTGTCAGCCTGGCTGGCTCCAGCGTAAGGTCGGCCCGCAGCGCCAACGGCGAAGGAACTCCGCAGCCCCCCAAAGGACGGACGGGGCTAACGCAGGGCTAGCGACCAGGAGGGGAAGGTACACCAGAAGCTTTCGCGGGGAAGCTTGCGCCCCACTGCTCCGCCCACAGTGCCCCGCGAGGGGACGGCCGCGCATCGAACGGCGTGGCCGCGACGACGAGGTCGGCGGCGGCGCTGGCCAGCATCAGCCTCGACTCTATGGTCGTGCGTCAGGCTATGCCACCGCGCCGTAATCAAGCGGCGCCCGGGAAAATCGGCGCCGCTCAAGACGGCCCGCACCGGACACCGTCCACAGACTGACGCCAGCGGCATTCTCCCATGTGCAACAATAGGCTAGGATATGAGCTTGAGACGGGAACTGAGCCCCGAAGATGGTAGCGACTAACCCCCAGACAAGCATCAGCGGCCTGGCCCGCAGACTCGTTCAGGACGGCCTCCTGAGCGAGGAGACTGCGCGCGAGGCGACCGACCAGGCGGCCAAGAAAAAGCTGCCCTTCGTCAGCTATCTGGTCGAGGGCAAGATCCTGGACAGCCACGCGATCGCCTGGGCGGCCGCCCAGGAGTTCGGGGTGCCGCTGTTCGACCTGTCGGTGATGGATACCGAACTCATCCCGCTCAAACTGGTCAGCGAGAAGCTGATTCGCCAGCACCGCTCGCTGCCGCTGTTCAAGCGCGGCAACCGCCTCTACGTCGGCGTTTCCGATCCCACCAACCTGCAGGCCCTGGACGAAATCAAGTTCCACACCGGCGTCAACACCGACGCCATTCTGGTGGAAGAGGACAAGCTGACCAAGGTCATCGAGCAGGTGCTGGAGGCGCAGGACAGCAGCAATATCGCGGGCATGTTCGATAGCGACCTGGACAACCTCGACGTCGTAGGTGGCGAGGAGGAGAGGGAGGAAGGCGCCGAGATGGACATCGACGATGCGCCGGTGGTGCGCTTCGTCAACAAGATCCTGATCGACGCCATCAACAAGGGCGCCTCGGACATCCACCTGGAGCCGTACGAAAAGTACTACCGGGTCCGCTACCGCCAGGACGGCATCCTCTACGAAGTGGCCAACCCGCCGGTCAGCCTGGCCAACCGCATCACCGCCCGCATCAAGGTCATGTCGCAGCTGGACATCTCCGAGCGCCGCGTCCCCCAGGACGGGCGCATGAAGATGAAGCTGTCGA
>CAZMMH010000299.1:0-3643 GCA_964567315.1 uncultured Gammaproteobacteria bacterium | reverse complement strand
AGGAGAGCAACAACATCGGTACGGTGCTGGACGTGATCCGCGGCATTTCGGAGCAGACCAACCTGCTGGCGCTCAACGCCGCCATCGAGGCGGCACGGGCCGGCGAGCAGGGCCGCGGCTTTGCGGTGGTCGCCGACGAGGTGCGTACCCTGGCCCAGCGCACCGCCCAGTCGACCCAGGAGATCGAAGGCATGATCGGCAGCCTGCAGCAGGCGGCGATCGACACCGCGAAGAAGATGGCCGAGGGCCAGGCCAAGGCCAGCGAGAGCGTGACCCAGGCCGAGAAGGCGGGCAGCGCCCTCGACACCATCGCCAGCGCCGTGGCCACCATCACCGACATGAACACCCAGATCGCCAGTGCCGCCGAGGAACAGAGCGCGGTGGCCGAGGAGATCAACCGCTCGGTGGTGAAGATCGCCCAGATCGCCGAGGACACCGCACGCGCCGCCAGCCGCACCTCGGAGTCGAGCGGCGAGGTCCAGGAGCTTGCCACCCAGCTGGATTCGCTGGTGTCACGGTTCAAGGTCTAGGCGCCGGTGTCCGTCGCTGCCGCTTGCCGGGAAGTGTGACGGGGTCGGCATCGACAGGGCGCGCGGCAGCGGCTCTAATGGAAGGCAGATTCAGACGGGCGGATTCTGAAGATGGACGCACTCTCCTCCAGCATCGTCAATACGGCGGTCGCCTACGCCTCGCAGCAGACCGCCGACGCGGTCAACGTCACGGTGTTGAAGAAGGCCCTCAACGCCGAGGCGGCGGGGGCGATCTCCCTGCTGGCGGCCCTGCCCAAGCCGATTCAGGCGCCGGCGAGTGGAAGCGTCGGCAGCCTTATCGATACCTACGCCTGAAGACGGGGCGGACCCGCGATCTGCCACGGCGGTGCGCTTGTCGGTGGATTCGTTGGGTAGGGCTGGTTAACCGGTCAACCGGTTGACTGGTGGATCGGGGAGGGAACGCGACACGATTGCTGGCGCCCCAAGCGATTACCCGCTTCACCGACTCTGCCGGTCCACCCAGGCATCCACCCGCCCCCAAAACCACTCCCGCAACCGGTCGTGCCACGGCCGCTTTCGCCACTGTTCGGCGTGGATCTCCCGCGCCAGCTCGAAGTCGTGCTCGAACAGCCTGGACGCCTCGGCGGCGAAGGCCTGATCCTCCACCTCCTGGTTGGCATCCAGGTTCCAGCGCTGGTTCCAGCGGTCCACATTGCTCGAACCCAGGCTGGTCCAGTCGTCGCACAGCAGTACCTTGGAGTGCAGGAGACGGGGCTGGTATTCGAAGATCCTCACGCCGTGGTTGAGTAGCCGCGCGTAGAAGCGGCGGCCGGCGTGGCGCACCGCCGGGTGGTCGGTATGCGGGCCCGGCAGCAGCAGGCGTACGTCGGCGTCGTTGCGGGCGGCCGTGCGCAGGGCCCGGCGCAGTTTCCAGGTGGGGACGAAATAGGCAGTGGCCAGCCACACCCGGCGTTCGGCGCCGCGCACCCGCTTCAAGGTCGAGCGATTGATCTCGCCCGAGGAGGGGTGCGATGCGGTGACCCGGCCAAGCCGATCCTCGGCCAGCGGCATGGCCGGTGCCGGCAGCAGGTCCAGCGGGGTGTCGGACCAACGGTTCCAGGTGTCGCCGAACAGGGTGCCCCAGTCGTTGACGCAGGGGCCTTCGATTCGGCACACGACCTCGTGCCAGTGATAGCGGCCGCTTTCGCGCGGGTCGAATACGTCGGCGATGCCGAAACCGCCGGTAAAGGCACACACGCCATCCACCAGCACCAGCTTGCGGTGATCGCGGAACAGGTTGCGGCGCAGGCGGCCGTAGTGCCAGGGGTTGTAGTAACAGGTGCGGATGTTGGGGTGGTCGAGGCGGTGACGGTCGCCGCCGCTGAGCAGGCGGGCGCCGAAGTCATCCAGCAGCAGGTGCACCCGCACCCCGCGCTGCGCCGCAGCCCGCAGCGCATCGATGAAATGGGCCGCCAGGCCGCCGGAACTCATCAGGTACATCTCGACCAGGACCGAATAGCGGGCTCCGTCGATCGCCGCCAGAATCGCGGGCACGAAACGGTCGCCGTCCACCAGCAGCTCGAAGCGGTTGCCGCGGCGCCAGGGAAAGCGGTACTTGGGCCGCGCCTTGCGCTTCACCGGAACCTCACAGATCCGGCTGGAACAGCCGGTTCATCTCCCAGTGGCCGGTAAGACGGTAACCGCCGTGGCTGCCGCCGTCCCGCACCAGCACACCGGGCGTGGTCCGGAGGTGGAGCAACTGCCGGGCGGTGCGGGTGTTGGCCACGACCATGGCTCGGGCCGTTTTGTAGGCGGGGGCGGTGGCCGCGATCGTGGCGTCGGCTCCCATGCCGGAAAGCAGGTCGAGGTAGTCCCCGGTGCTGATGCGGGCGTGGTTGGCGGCGATCAGCGGGCTCTCCGGCAGACGCGTATCCGCCAGGGCCTGATCCACCGGTTCCAGCATCGCCACTTGGCGCAATTCCAGACGCATCCGTCCCACTGCCGCCAGGCTGCGGCCGTATTCGATCAGCAGGTGGCACTGGGCACAGCGGCTGTCGACGAAGGCGATGATCTGCACCGGCGCGTCCTTCGGCCCGAGCACCACGCCGTGGCCGGGCAACTGGTCCGGTCGGAAGCGCGGCGCATCCAGGCTGCCGTCGGCGAGCCAGGTGTTGTTGTGGATCAGCAGGGTGCCCTGGCAGCGGCTGATCCAACCGGTGACGAACATGTCGTCGGCCTGCGTTTCGCCAGGCCGGCGCACCACCGCCATCGCCTCGACCCGTAGCATGTCCCGGCCCACGGGCGTGACCCGCAGATCGTGGAAGCGCTGCGGCCGCCGGCCGAACTCCAGGGCGAGCTGGTTGCCGGCCAGGGTCTCGAAGCGGGCCGGGACCTCGGTGTCCTTGAGGGGATGGTCGCAAAGGGCGGCGGCCGGCAGCGCCGCGGGGGCGAGCAGGAGCAGAAGGAACAGCAGGCGTTTCGGCATGGGCGAAGGTTCACTGTTTCGGGATCGCCGTTCAGGATAACGTGGGCTAGGGCCCGTGGGTACTGCCGTTTCGGTGAAGGCGGCGAGCAGCTATCATGGGCGCCGGTTACCGAAGGAACCCCGCCATCCCCCCGTGAACAGGCTCGTTCTCCTCTTCGTCGACATCTGCCGGCTGCGTCGCGGGCCGCAGGATGTGCCCTATTCCAACGCCCTGATGGCCCTGGCCCTGGCGGTCTACCTGCTCAGCGGTTTCTTCGTCCTGGTCATCGAGCAATCGGCCTTCGCCGCTGCGGCCCAGACCGGCGTGGACACGGCCGTGCTCGGCGTCGTCGCCTGGGGCCTGTTGCGGCTGCGCGGTTACCCGCAGCGCTTCACCCAGGCCTTCACCGCCCTCACCGGCACCGGCGCGCTGATTCAGCTGGCCTCCCTGCTGCCCAGCTGGCTGTTCCTGGTCAGCGGGCATCAGGGCCACGTGGCGGCACTGCTGCTGGTGGCGCTGCTGGTCTGGAACATCGCGGTACTGGCCCACATCATGCGCCATGCCCTGTCCACGCGCTTGGCGGTCGGTGTATTGTCGGCCCTGACCTATACCTATCTCTCCTACCAGGCGTTGGTCTGGCTGTTTCCCCCGGTGAAGTGACCATGCACGTCCACATTCTCGGTATCT
>CAZMMH010000298.1:0-3664 GCA_964567315.1 uncultured Gammaproteobacteria bacterium | reverse complement strand
TGTTGCCGCGGGCCGACAGGGTCAGGTACTTGCCCAGCGGGAAGTAGCGGTAGTGCTTGTAGGAGACGTTGTAATACTCCAGGTCGAGGCCCGGCAGCGCCACCTCGCCGGAGATGCTCTGCAGACCGCCGCGATGCGGGAAGACCACCCTGTCGCGGGTGTCGTGGGCCCAGTCCAGCTGCAGGCTGCCGATGTTGTAGGTATCGCCCTCGGTGGCCAGGTAGTTGGCCACCTCGGTGGAAACATAGGCACCGGTGAGGAGCTTGATGTTCTCGAAACGGCCGCCGATATTCAGCGTGTCGTATTCGTTCAGCGGGATGCCGAAATTGATCCCGACGTTCTTGGAGTCGGTCGAGTAGTAGGAAATGTTGGCCGCCGCCGCGTCGGTCTTCTGGTACTGGGCATAGAAGCCGCGGCTGACGCCGTCGATGGTCCAATACGGGTTGTTGTAGGAGAAGCTGTAGGTGGTGGCGACGCTGCTGTTGTTGAAGGCGACACCGACCCGCTTGCCCTCGCCGAGGAAGTTGTCCTGGGTGACGCTGGCGTTGAACACCACGCCCTGGGTACCGGAGTAGCCAACGGCCGCCATCAGGTTGCCGGAGGGCTTCTCCTTGACCGAGTAGTTGACGTCCACCTGATCGGCGCTGCCGGGCACCGCCGGAGTCTCGACGGTGACGTGGTCGAAGTAATTGAGGCGGTCGAGACGCTCACGGGAGCGCTTGACCTTGGCGGTGGAGATCCAGCCGCCCTCCATCTGGCGCATCTCGCGCCGCAGCACCTCGTCCTTGGTCTTGGTGTTGCCGATAAAGTTGATCCGGCGCACGTAGACCCGCTTACCCGGATCGATAAAGAAGGTCAGGGCGACCTTCTTGTTCTTCTTGTCGATGTCCGGAATGGTGTTGACGTTGGCAAAGGCGTAGCCGTCGTCACCCAGGCGTTCGCTGATCTGCGAAGTGGTCGCGGTGGTCGCCTTGCGCGAGAACAGGTTGCCGGGCTTGATCTTGACCAGCTTCATCAGCTCGGCCTCGGGCACCTTCATGTCACCGGCCAGCTTGACCGCGGAGACCGTGTACTTGGAGCCCTCGGTGATGTTGACGGTGATGTAGATGTCCTTCTTGTCCGGGGTGATCGACACCTGGGTGGAGTCGATGTTGAAGTTGATGTAGCCCCGGTCGAGGTAGAAGGAGCGCAGGCGTTCCAGGTCGGCGGCCAGCTTGTCGCGGGAATACTGGTCGCTCTTGGTCCACCAGGAAAACATGGTCGGCGTGGTCAACTCGAACTGGTCGAGCAGCTCCCCATTGCTGAAGGCCTTGTTGCCGACGATGTTGATCTCCTTGATGCGCGCGGCGACGCCTTCGGAGATATCGATATCAATGCCGACCCGGTTACGCTCCAGCGGGGTGACAGTCGACTGGATGCGCACGGCGTATTTGCCGTGGCTGTAGTACATGCGGCGCAGCTCCTGCTCGACCTTGTCGAGCTGGGAGCGGTCGAAAACCCGGCCCTCGGCGAAGCCGACCTGTTTCAGGCCCTGCTTCAGCTGTTTGGTCTCGATGTCCTTGTTGCCCTTGAACTTGATGCTGGCGATCGCCGGCCGTTCGAGCACGTCGACCACCAGCACGTTGCCCTGGCGCTCCAGGCGCACGTCCTTGAAGAAGCCGGTCTTGAACAGGGCCCGGATCGCCTCGGCCGAGGTCCGGTCATTCAGGGTGTCGCCGACCTTCACCGGCAGATAGGTGAAAACCGTGCCGGCAGAGATGCGCTGCAGGCCATCGACCCGGATGTCCTTGATGACGAAAGGCTCCACCGCCCGCGCGGGGCCGGCGATCAGCAGCGAAAGGGCGAGTGCACGCCAGACAGTCTTCATAGATACCCGTTTTTCTTGTCGCACGCGGCTCCGCATCAGCAGAACAGGCGGTGCAGATCGTTGTACAGGGCCAACAGCATCAGCAGCATCAGCAGCGCGATACCCACCCGTTGCGCGGCCTGCTGCACGCGCTCCGACAGCGGCCGACCAGTCGCGGATTCTACTAGGTAATAAAGGAGATGCCCACCGTCGAGGATCGGGATCGGCAGCAGGTTGAGCACCCCCAGGCTGATACTGACCACGGCCAGGAAATCGAGAAACCGGGCCAGGCCGAAGCTGGCGGTGCGTCCGGCCTCCTTGGCGATGGTCACCGGGCCGCTCAGATTGCGCAGGGAAACCTGACCCTGGATCATCTTGCCGATCAGCCTCAGGGTAAGCAGCGACATCTCCCCGCTCTTGGCCAACGCGGGTTCGACCGCAGCCAGCGGTCCGTAGTTCACCGTCTGCCGCATCCCCGCGTACGGATCGTGATCACCGATGCGGATCCCCGCGCCGAGGTGACCATAGCTCTTGCCACAGTTGCCCTGGCTGGCCAGGGTGACGTCCACCTGCCGCGGCTGGCCGTCCCGTTCCAGGCCGATCCGCACCCGCGCCCCGGGGTGGGCGCGGATATACTCAACCCATTTGTTCCAGTCGCTCAGGGGTTGGCCGTCGGCGGTCAACAGGAGGTCGCCCTTCTTCAGCCCGGCCCGGGCCGCCGCTTCGCCCGGAGTCACCTCATCCAGCCGGGCCTCGAAGGTGGGCTGCCACGGCTTGAGCCCCAGCACCGAGAACAGCCCATCCTCGTCGCCCAGCTCGGCCCCCGCGGGAAATTTCAGGGTGTGCTCGCTCTCGCGCCCGTCGCTGCCGCGGGTCACCACCTGCACCGGGGCGCCGCGGACCGCACCGTCGAGCAGGGCAATGGCGGTATTCTCCCAAATCGCCGCCTTCCTGCCGCCGACCGAGACGATGGTATCGCCGGCGTGGATCCCGGCCACCGCCGCGACCCCGCCGGGGGCCACCTCCCCCACCACCGGCTTGAGCCCGGTGATGCCGACCATGAACATCAGCCAGTAGGCGACCACTGCGAACAGCAGGTTGAACAGCGGCCCGGCGACCACCACCGCCGCCCGCACCCGCAGCGGCTTGCGGTTGAAGGCGCGGTGGAGCTCTTCCGCCGGGACCTCCTCCTCGTCACCCTCGCCGAGCATCTTGACGTAGCCACCGAGGGGCACCGCGGCGATCACGTATTCGGTTTCGTCGCCGCGCCGGTGCCAGCGCAGCAGCGGCCGGCCGAAGCCGATGGAGAAACGCAGCACCTTCACCCCGAGCCGCCGCGCGACCCAGAAATGGCCGAATTCGTGCACCGTCACCAGCACGCCGATGGCCACGGCGAAGGCCCCGAGGGTGAACAGCAGACCGCTCACGCCGCGTGACTCCCGTCGAGCACCCGGCGCTCGGCGTGTTCGCGGGCCAGGGCGTCCGCGGCCAGGACCTGCCGCAGCTCCGTGGCCTCGTCTACGACGGTCTCGCCGAGCACCGCCTCGATCAGGCGCGGAATGCCGGTGAAGGGCAGGCGGCCGTCGAGGAAGGCGGCCACCGCCACCTCGTTGGCGGCATTGAGGACCGCGGGCGCCGTGCCACCCCGCCTGATCGCCTCATAGGCCAGGCGCAGGCAGGGGAAGCGGGCCAGGTCCGGTGGCCGGAAGTCGAGCCTGGCGATCTCGAACAGGTCCAGCTCGGCCACCCCGGAGTCGATCCGTTCCGGCCAGGCCAGGGCGTGGGCGATCGGCGTACGCATGTCGGGGTTGCCGAGCT
>CAZMMH010000297.1:0-3667 GCA_964567315.1 uncultured Gammaproteobacteria bacterium | reverse complement strand
GAACTCGCCTACGAGCACATGAACAATCCCGAGCTGGTCGAGGTGGAACCGGACAAGATCACCGCGGACAAGGTCCGCCAGGTGGTCTACTACACCGCCAACGACGAGAAGATCCCGCTGCTGGTCGGCCTGCTCAACCACATGGACCCGCGCCGCAGCATGGTCTTCGTCAACACCAAGCGGGTGGCGGAACGACTCGACTGCTATCTGGAGGGCAACGGCATCAAGGCCGCCGTGCTCTCCGGCGACGTGCCGCAGAACAAGCGCCAGAGCCTGCTGCTGGAATTCCAGCGCGGCGAACTGCCGGTACTGATCGCCACCGACGTGGCGGCCCGCGGCCTGCACATCCCCGACGTCACCCACGTCTTCAACTTCGACCTGCCCCAGGACGCAGAAGACTACGTGCACCGTATCGGCCGCACGGCGCGTGCCGGGGCCGAGGGCGATGCCATCAGCTTCGCCTGCGAGGACTACAGCTTCTCCCTGCCGGAGATCGAGGCCTTTATCAGCCACAAGATCCCCAGTGAACCGGTGGCGGCGGAATTCCTCGCCGAGCTCAAGCCGCCGGTCAAACGTCCGCCGCGCCCGCGGGACGACAAGCGCCGCGGTGGCGGACGCCGCGACCAGCGCGGGCAGGGACGCGGCGGACCGCGTCACTCCCGTGGCCCACGCCGTGACGGCGGCGGCGCGGCTCGGTAGCCCGGCCGCCGGCGCAGCTCCAGCAGCCACACTCCCAAAAGACCGGCCGAGGTCCCGTAGAGGTGGGCGTCCACCACCACGGGGCCGCCGCTCAAGGCCTCGCTGCCCGGCAGCGGTCCCGCGAGCTGCTCCCACGCCAGCTTGAGCCCCAGGAGCAGCAGCAGCCAGCCCATGGCGCCCTGCCCGCCGCGCCAGCCGCGCCACACCCCCGCCGCCAACAGGCCGTGCAACGCCCCGGAAAGGCCCACGTACCAGGAGAGCCCGGGATCGAACAGATAGAGTCCGGCATCGACGCCGAGCACCGCGGCACACAAAACGCCAACACCCAGCCGGCCCTGCAGCCAGCCACCGCACAGCAGCCAGACCAGCCAGAGCCCCGCCAGGTTGAGCAGCAGGTGGCCCGCGCCGAGCTGCACCAGATGGCCGCTGAGCAGGCGCCACGCCTCGCCCGCGGCGAGCGCGGCCCGGTCGTAGCGCAGCAGGGCCCGGGCCGGTTCGCCGCCCGCCGCGACCGCCAGCATCAACGCGCTCAGCCCCAGCGGCAGCGCGTACCGCCGCAATTGCGCCCGCCAATCCACCATGGCCGTATCCTCGTGTGATGCGCGTCGCGCTCCCGCACCGCTGGGCAGCGACCACGCCGCGCCCGCAAGGCGCTTTTCCTTATACAATCTGGGCTACTTCCCGGACCATGTGACCCGATGCCCCAACTGCTCCTCACGCTGCCCGACCAGCACGACCACCAGGACCCCACGGTCGAGCGCAACGAACGGCGCCTGCGCGCCTGGGCCAAGGAGCTGCCGCTGTTCAACGTGGTCGAGTGTACCCCGCAGGTCCAGAGTCGACTGTCCGACTTCAACGCCCAGCGCATGCCCGGCAAGGAACGGGTGCGCCTGCTCGAGGTGTTCCGCGAGGCGGTGGAGGCGCTGTTCACCGCTTTCGACCCGCGCCGTCTGCAGCAGCTGCCCCTGACGGAGGAGGAACGCGACGCCGTCTGCGAATCCATCCTGGCCCTGTTCGCCGGGGTGGCCGAGGGCTACAAACTGGTCTTGGTGGAGGCCCATCGCGCCGGCCGCGGACCGGCCAAGGACAAGCTGGCCCTGCTGGCCACCTTCCGCGCCATGGAGCAGATCACCCTGGGCCTGCTGTTCAGCTATCGCGTCTACGGCCCCACCCCGCCGTTCGCCTTCCTCGAGACCCACCAGCTCTACCTGCTGGCGGAACAGGCCGGGGTCGCCGAGCGTCCGGTGGTCGGCGGGCACGGTGCCAGCACCATCGGCACCCTGTACAAACGGGTGATGTTGCTGACCATCGGTGACCCCTACCGGTTGGAGGAGAACGTTGCCCTGCTCCTGTTCGAGCACCTGCGCGACTACGCCCCGCTGGCGGTGATCGGCCCGGCAGGCGCGGAAGCGTGCCACGGCCGCTTCCTGGTCGACCTCGGCAGCGACAGCCCGCCCCACCGCTGCACCGAGGAGCGCCTGAGTGAAGTGGAGGAGCCGCGCCTGCTCGACCTGCAGCCGGTGGCCGCGGCCCTGGAGGCACACCTCGCCAGCCAGCCGGACAGCGCCGCGGCCCGTCTGCTGGCGCGGGTGGTGGCACAGATCCGCGGCGACGAACAGCGCAGCCTGCCGCGCCGGGCGGCGAGCCGTGAGGTGCTGCTGGCCTGCGGGGTCGGCGCCATCTGCAGCCTGCTGCAGGGCGGGAACCCGCCCGAGGGCACTTGGCAGGTGGTCAACGAAAGCGCCAACGGCTACATGCTCGCACGCACCCCGCCGCTCGGGGGCGAACTCCGTGTGGGCGATCTGGCCGCGGTGCTCGAGCGGGGGGAAGAGCAGCCGCAGATCGCGGTGATCCGCTGGATCCGCAACGCCCGCGGCGGCCGCGTCGAGACCGGCGTCGAGATCCTGCCCGGTGCGCCGTCGCCGGTCCGCTGCCAGCGCCTGGACCTGGACCTGACGGCGGACTGCATCTTTCTCCCCGAGGTCCAGGCCCTGGGCATCACGGTCTCGCTGATCGCGCCCAAGGGCCTATACGCCATCGACCAGCCCCTGGAGCTCACCGCCCCCAACCGCCGCCTGCTGATCCGCGCCGGCACCCTGCTGATGGAAACCACCTGCTTCGACCGCTTCGAACTGGCCCGCTGAAGACCCGGCCTCACGCAGAGCCGCAAAGGCGCAGAGCAGAACCTGAAGACCTGCCTCGCGCAAAGCACGCAAAGGAAATGCGCTAAGTCGGTTTGGCTGGTCGCTTCGTCTGCGATCCCTGTGGCGGCTCGAGAGCCACGGCTTCAGAAGATCCCGTCACCGACATCAATATCTCTTCCTTGGCGAGCTTGGCGCGCTTTGCGCGAGACATTCTTTTGATCTTCTCGGCGCCTTTGCGGCTCTGCGTGAGGCCGGGTTTCAATCTTCCAGCGGCAGCAGCTCGCTGAAGTGACTGACGGCCTGGAACTCCTCGGTATCCTTGGGGGGCTTTTGCGTATCGGGCTTGAGCACCGCGAGCAGGTGGGCGATGCCGTACTCGCGGGCCGAGCGCAGCACCGGCAGGCTGTCGTCGATCAGCAGGGTGCGCGCCGGGTCGAAGGGCTCGATGGCGTGCAGGTCGGCCCACATGCCGGGCTCCTCCTTGGGCCGACCAAAGGTGTGGGTGCAGATCACCGCATCGAAATGGTGGGCCAGGCGGGTGCGCTCCATCTTCAGGTTGAGGCTCTTCTGGTGCGCGTTGGTCACCAGCACCAGGCGCTTGCCGGCGGCGGCCAGGGCCTCGAGAAACTCGGGCACGTGGGGGTGGACCGCGATCAGGTGGTCCACCTCCTGCTTGAGCAGGGCGATATCGAGGCCGAGTTCGTGGGTCCAGTGGTCCACCGAGTACCAGGCCATGGTCCCCTCCACCTCGCGGTAGCGGCGGAACAATTCCTCACGGGCCGCGTCAAAATCGATGGCGTGGCACTCGGCGTAGCGTTGCGGCA
>CAZMMH010000296.1:0-3669 GCA_964567315.1 uncultured Gammaproteobacteria bacterium | reverse complement strand
TGCTCGAACGCAACACGCGCCTGATCCAGCAGGCGAGCCAGGCCGTGACGGCCGGTGAATGGCAGGAGGCTGTCCATGCAGCAAGCGCTTGAAGGTTCCCAGGCTATCGCCCAGGCGGTGGCCATGTGCCGTCCGCAGGTGGTGGCGGCCTATCCCATAACCCCGCAGACCCACATCGTCGAAAACATCTCGCGGTTGGTGGCCAACGGCAAGCTGCACTGTGAATTCGTCAGCGTGGAGAGCGAGTTCTCCGCCGCCTCGGTGGTCCTCGGCGCGGCAGCGGCCGGCTCGCGCACCTACACCGCCACCGCCTCCCAGGGCCTGTTGCTGATGATGGAGGTGCTCTACAACATCGCGGGCATGCGGGTGCCGGTGGTGATGACCTGTGCCAACCGCGCGATCTCCGCGCCGCTCTCCATCTGGAACGACCAGCAGGACTCCATGGCCGCCCGCGACACCGGCTGGATCCAGCTCTACTGCGCCGACAACCAGGAGGCGGTGGACACCACCATCCAGGCCTACCGTATCGCCGAGCAGACCGAGCTGCCGGTGATGGTCTGCATGGACGGCTTCACCCTGACCCACACCCTGGAGGCGATCGACATCCCCGACCAGGAGCAGGTCGACCTGCTGCTGCCGGCCTACAAGTTCGCCCGCACCCTGGATCCGCGCCAGCCCATCAGCATGGGCACTCTGCTCTCCCCCGACTTCTATCCCGAGGCGCGCCACTCCCATCACCAAGCGGTGCTCAACGCCGCCGAGGTGATCGAGCGCACCGACGAGGAGTGGAGCTCGATCTGCGGCCGCTCCTGGGGCGGCCTGCTCAGCGTCGAGGGGCCGGAGGAGGCCCGCATCGGCATCCTGGTCCTGGGCTCGGTGCTCGGCACCCTGCGCGAGGGCGCCGAGGCCTATCCCGACGCGCCCCCGGCCAAGCTGATCAAGCTGCGCAGCTATCGCCCCTTCCCGGTGGACTCCCTCAAGGAGGCGGTCGCCGGCCTCGACGAGCTGATCGTGCTGGAACGGGCCCTCTCACCGGGCGGCGGCGGCATCGTCGGCCCCGAGGTGCGCGCCGCGTTGTCGGAGCTCGAGCAAGCGCCGCGGGTGCACAACTTCGCCGTCGGTCTCGGCGGACGCGACGTGCCGCTGGACATATACCCCCGTCTCCTGGCGGCGGCCGGCGACGAGGTTGCCACGAGATTTTCCATATTTGACGTAGAGTTAGACAGACTTCCTGAGGAAGATCGTTGAGGATGCGCGCCATGAACGAGGAACAGACAGTCACCATCTCGATCTCGGAGCTGCGCAAACGGCAACCCCGTTATCAGGCCCTGGAATCTGGCCATCGCGCCTGCCTCGGCTGCGGTCAGGCCCTGGCCGCCCGTCTGGTCACCGAGGCCACCGGCCCCGACGTGATGATCGCCAACGCCACCGGCTGCCTGGAGATCTTCACCACCCCCTGGCCGGAATCCTCCTGGCGGGTGCCGTGGATGCACTCCCTGTTCGAAAACACCGGCGCCCTCGCCTCGGGCATGGAAGCCGCGCTCAAGGCCCAGGGCAAGAGCACCAAGGTGCTGGCCTTCGGCGGCGACGGCGGCACCTTCGACATCGGTTTCCAGGCCCTCTCGGGCATGCTGGAGCGCGACCACAACGTGCTCTACGTCTGCTACGACAACGAGGCCTATATGAACACCGGCGTGCAGCGTTCCGGCTCCACGCCCCACGCGGCCATGACCAACACCTCGCCGCCGGGCACCGAGCGCATGGGCAAGCGTCATCTGAAGAAGGACATCGTCTCCATCATCGCGGCCCACCACATCCCCTACGCCGCGACCGCCTCGGTGGCCTTCCCCTCCGACCTGCGCAAGAAGGTGCGCCGGGCCATGGCGGTCACCGGCCCCACCTTCCTGCAGATTCACGCCCCCTGCCCGCTGGGCTGGGGCCACGACGGGTCGGTGTCGATCGAGATGGCGCGGCTGGCGGTGCAGACCGGGCTCTATCCGCTGATCGAACTTGAGCGCGGCCAGCTCACCGGCGTGCTGCCGATCCGCGAGGTCAAGCCGGTGACCGCCTACCTCAAGGCCCAGCAGCGCTTCCGCCATCTGTTCGCCGACGACATGCGGGCCCGCGAGGAGCTGGCACATATCCAGGCCCTGGCCGACCACAACATCGAGATCTACGGCCTCCGGGGCAACGGCGAAAGCACCTTCGACACCGACAACGCCGACACGGTGCGACGTGCCGGGGTGCGTTGGGCCTAGTGAAGACAGTGAATCGTGGAGAGTTGATAGTGAATCGTCGTGGTGCGCGCCGTGCGCGGTTTCGCACCGGCACACCGGGACTCTTCACGCTTCACTGTTAACGATTAACTTTTCAGAGAAACCGAGATGACGATGAAACTGACCCGTGCCGCCTACGCCCTGCCGGGCACTACCGTCCAATACCACACGGGTACCTGGCGGGTACAACGTCCAATTCACGCCCACAGCGCCGCGCCCTGCCACGCCGCCTGTCCGGCCGGCGAGGATGCCCAGGCCTATCTGGCCAAGCTCGAGGAGGGCAACGTGCGCGGGGCCTGGGAGGTACTGGTGGAGGCCAATCCCATGCCCGCCGTCACTGGCCGGGTCTGCCACCACCCCTGCGAAACCGCCTGCAACCGCAGCCAGTTCGACCAGGCGATCAACATCCACAACGTCGAGCGCTTCCTCGGTGACGAGGCGATCCGCCGGGCCTGGGGCTATCCGGTGGCCCGCCCCGGGGCCAACGCACCGCGCATGGCGGTGGTCGGAGCCGGCCCCGCCGGCCTCTCCTGCGCCTATCACCTGACCCGCCTCGGCTACCGGGTCACCGTATTCGACGAACTGCCGGTGGCCGGCGGCACCCTGCGCACCGCCCTGCCCGCCTACCGCCTGCCGCGGGAGGTGCTGGACGCCGAGGCGGAACGCATCCTCGCCCTCGGTATCGAGTTCCGCGGCCACACCCGCCTGGGGCGCGACGTCTCCCTCGATGATCTACGCGCCGACTTCAACGCCATCTTCATGGGCCCGGGCCGCCAGGCCAGCCGCGAATGGAGCATCGACGGCGTGGTGCCGCACGACCTGCATACCGGCCTCAACATGCTCAAGGATTGGATCGCCGTGGGCGCGGTGCCCACGCTGGAGAGCGCCGCCATCATCGGCGGCGGCAACACCGCGGTGGACCTCTCCCGGGTACTGCGCCGGGCCGGGGTCGCCGAAGTCCACGTCATCAGCCACCAGTCCCTGCCCGGCGAGGGTGTGGCCCCGGGTGACGCCATGACCGCGATCCCGCGTGAGATCAACCAGGCCCTCGAGGAGGGTGTGCAGATCCATGCCAACCGCGGCGTGCGCCGCCTGCTGCTGCGGGGCGAACAGGTGGTCGGAATCGAGATGGTGCGGATGAAGAAGCTGGAGCGCGAGGGCGGCCGGCTGGAGCGGGTCGCCTTCGAGGGCACCGAAACGGTGCTCCACGTGGAGCAGATCATCCCCGCCATCGGCCAGGTGGTGGCGGACTTCGGCTTCGAGCCGCTAATGGGCGGGGCCCACGAATTCGTTGTGGACCTCTGGGGGAGCACCGGCCAGCCCGCGGTGTTCGCCGGAGGCGACGCCCGCCGCGGCAGCAGCGGCACCGTGACCGGCGCCATCGGCGACGGCC
>CAZMMH010000295.1:0-3678 GCA_964567315.1 uncultured Gammaproteobacteria bacterium | reverse complement strand
CCGACGGGCGCCGCCGGGTTCGCGCGCTCATCCTGACGCCGACCCGTGAGCTGGCAGCGCAGGTGGAGGAGAGTGTGCGCACCTATGGCAGGCACCTGTCGCTTTCCTCTGCTGTGATCTTCGGCGGCGTCAAGATCAACCCCCAGATCGACAAGCTGCGCCGCGGCGTGGACATCCTGGTGGCCACCCCCGGCCGCCTGCTCGACCATGTCCAGCAGAAGACCATCGACCTCTCCGAGGTGGAGATCCTGGTCCTCGACGAGGCCGACCGCATGCTCGACATGGGCTTCATCCGCGATATCCGCAAGGTCCTCGCCCTGCTGCCCAAACAGCGCCAGAATCTGCTCTTTTCCGCCACCTTCTCCGACGAGATCAAGCGCCTGGCCGACGGCCTGCTGCACAATCCGGTGCTGGTCGAGGTGGCCCGCCACAACGCCGCCGCCGAGCGGGTCGAGCAGCTGGTCCACCCGGTGGACCGCGAGCGCAAGCGCGAGCTGCTCTCCAAGCTCATCAACGACGGCGACTGGCGGCAGGTGCTGGTGTTCACCCGCACCAAGCACGGCGCCAACCGCCTGGCCGAGCAGCTGGGTAAGGACGGCATCACCGCCGCCGCGATCCACGGCAACAAGAGTCAGGGCGCCCGCACCCGGGCCCTGGCCGACTTCAAGAAGGGCGATGTCCGCGTCCTGGTGGCCACCGACATCGCCGCCCGCGGCATCGACATCGATCAGCTGCCCCACGTGGTCAACTACGAGCTGCCCAACGTGGCCGAGGACTACGTCCACCGCATCGGCCGCACCGGCCGCGCCGGGCGCGAGGGCGAGGCGATGTCCCTGGTCTGCGTCGACGAGCACAAGCTGCTGGCCGACATCGAACGGCTGCTCAAACGCCAAATCCCCAAGGTGGTGGTCGACGGCTTCGCGCCCGACCCTAGCATCAAGGCCGAGCCGATCCCCAACGGCCGCAACGGCGCCGGCCGCGGCGGCGACAGCCGTGGCAACCGGGAGGGCCGCGGCAACCCGCGGCGCCGCGCCGATGCCGAGGGCGGACGCGCACGGGGCGAGGGCCGCGGCCGTGGCGAGGGGCGCGGCGCACCCAAGCCGCGCAAGGGCGGCGAGCGTGGCAACCCGCCGCGCCGCGCCGCCGCGCCGGACGCATCCGCCGCACCGGCCGCACCGGCGGAAAAGGTCGCCCTGCCCCTCGATCCCAATGGTGACATCAACGGTAACAGCGTCGACTACGTCAGCCCCCAGGCCCGCACCGGCAACCGCAGAAACGGCAATGGCGGCCAGCGGCGTGGTGGAGGCCGTCCGGGCGCACCCCCCGGCAACAACCGTGGCCAAGGTAACGGCAACGGCAACCGTGAGGTGCCGGTGCTGCTCGGTGGCCGCGGCCGGGGGCGCTAAGGCGACGCCGAACGCTGAATGGTGAATTGTGGTGGGGCGCTTTGCGCCCCGCTGCTTTTTCGGCCCGGCGGTTGTCCGCTTGCCGTCTACGCTCTAACGTGTAGCCGACCACGAACCGGGACACGCCCATGCGCCGAGTGCACCTTCCCCTGCTCGCACTGCTCATCGCCCTGCCCCTCGCGGCAAGCGCCGGCTGGCTCGACTGGCTGGGCAACAAGGGCAATGAACTGCTCAAGTCCGACAGCACCAATGCCAGCCTCTCCGACAGTGAGGTGGTCCAGGGACTGAAACAGGCCCTCGACAAGGGTGTGCGCTACGCGGTCGACCGCCTCGGCCGTCCCGGCGGCTTTCTCGACGACGCCAGGGTCCGCATCCCCATGCCGGAGAAGCTGGCCTGGGCCGACAGCGCACTGCACCGGATCGGTCAGGGCAAGCTCGCCGACGACTTCGTCGCCTCTATGAACCACGCCGCGGAAAAGGCGGTGCCGGCGACCCTGCAGGTGTTCAAGCAGGCACTCTCCAGGATGACCCTCCAGGATGCGCGCCAGATCCTCAACGGCCCCGACGATGCCGCCACCCAGTATTTCCGCCGGGTCAGCGGCAGCGAACTGGCGGCGAAGATCCGGCCCCTGGTAAGCGAGGCCACCGGCAAGGTGGGCGTGACCCGGCGCTACAAGAAGCTGGTGGCCAAGGCGGATATCGTCCCGGGGCTGGTCGAGCGCGACGACCTTGACCTCGACGGCTACGTCACCGACAAGGCCCTCGACGGTGTTTTCCTGATGGTGGCGGACGAGGAGAAGCGCATCCGCAAGGATCCCGTCGCGCGCACCACCGAGCTGCTGAAGAAGGTCTTCGCCGGCCACTGAGGCCCCGCAGCCCACCGCCGGCGCGTTGGCCCTGGCGGTGCGTCCAGTCCCGTCTACCCTGAACGGGCGGGCCTGAGCAACGACGGAGGGCGGTACCATGCCATTGGCGACACGGGTTGCGGAGTACCTCGAACGGGAAGGGGAGGGCTACCACCTGGTCACCCACCCCCGCACCGGTTCCAGCCGGGAGAGCGCGGAGGCGGCCGAGGTGCCCGACGACCACATCGCCAAGGCGGTGGTGCTGAAAGACCCTGCGGGGCCCGTGCTGGTGGTGATCCCGGCCGACGGCTGGGTCCGCCTGCACGCGGTCCAGGCGGAACTCGACCGGCCGCTGCAGCTCAGCGACGAACACCATGCCGAGATCCTCTTCAGCGACTGCCGTCCCGGGGCGATCCCGCCCTTCGGCCACCTGTACAACCTGGAGACCCTGCTGGACGAGGCACTGCTCAGCCTGGCCAGCGTCTGGTTCGAGGCCGGCGACCACGAAAACCTGGTGGAGGTGAGCGGCGACGCCTTCATGCGCCTGATGGACGGTGCCCGCCGCGGTCACTTCTGCTATTCGGAGTAGCGCCTCGCCGGGGCGTACGCCCGAGGTCGCGCGGCGCCCTAGACCAGCAGCCGCTTGCGCGTCAGCGCCACCGCCGCCCAGTAACCCAGCCCGGCGTAGGCCGCGAGCACCGCGACGTGCAGCAGCGGCGCCTCCAGCGGCAGGCCCACCACCAGCGGCCGGGCCAGCTCCACGGCGTGGGTCAGCGGCAGCAGCTGGACGAAGGGCAGGATCGCCGGCGGCAGGGTGTCGAGGGGGTAGAACACGCCGCAGAGCATGAACATCGGCGTAATGAAAAGCACGAAGTAGTAGCTGAAGAAGTCGTAGTTGTTCGCCACCGCGCTCATCACCATGGCCGGGCCGGCGAAACAGAGGCCGATCAGGAACACCGCCGGCAGCACCCACAGCGCCGCCCAGCTGTGCACCACCCCGAGCGCGGTCGCCACCAGCAGGATTGCGGCACCGCTCATCACGCTCTTGCTGGCGCACCAGAGCATCTCCCCGGCGAGGATGTCATCCACCTCCAGCGGCGTCGCCAGCAGTGCCTCGTAGGTGCGCTGGGGCACCATGCGGGTGAACACCGAATACATGCCCTCGAAGCTGGCGGTGGTCATGGCCGAGGAGGCGACGATGCCCGAGGCGAGGAAGGCCAGGTAGGGCAGCCCCGACATGCTGCCGACGAAGTGGCCCAGGCCGAAGCCGAGGCCGAGCAGGTAGAGGGTCGGCTCGCCGAAGTTCATCAGCAGCGCCGGCCCGATCAGCTTGCGCCAGACCAGCACGTTGCGCCACCACACGGCGAGGGCGCCGCGGCGGATGCGGGGGAAGCGCCAGTTTTCCATCAGTCGCGCAGCTCCCGGCC
>CAZMMH010000294.1:0-3688 GCA_964567315.1 uncultured Gammaproteobacteria bacterium | reverse complement strand
CGGCATACTTGCCGAACAGCACCTTGTCGCCGACCTTGACGTCGAGTGCGCGCACATCGCCGCTATCGGTGATCTTGCCGTTGCCAACGGCCAGGATTTCGCCCCGACTGGGCTTCTCGGTGGCGGAATCCGGGATCACGATGCCGCCGGCAGTGGTCCGCTCCTCTTCCATACGCTTGACGATGACGCGGTCATGCAACGGGCGAATCTTCATTGCCTGAATTCTCCTTAGAGATTGTTTCGACAGATCTTTTTTTCCGGGCCGGGCCGCGCGCGGCTGACCGCGACTGTTAGCACTCGGCCCAGGTGAGTGCCAATAATAGCGACGGTCTATGAATTTTCAACCTCGGAGCGGTACGAAAAGAGGATGCGAGGGGAGCCGCAGGCCACCACGGCGGCGCCCGCGCGGGCGGGCGGCAGCTACTTTTCGCGCCAGTATTCGCCTTCGATGGTGCGCTGGCCGGGCGGCCCGCCGGCGCTGCCCGGCGGACCCGGCGGCCGGCCGCCCAGCCACCGGAGGATCAACGCCCGGCGCAGCGGCGGCACCAGGCTGAGCAGGCCGAGGAGATCGGTGAGGAAGCCGGGCAACAGGAGGAGAAAGCCGCCGATCAGCAGGACCACACCCTCCAGCATCTCCACCGCCGGCAGGCCGCCCGCCTCCATCTGCCGCTGTGCCCGCTGCAGGGTGGAGAGGCCCTGATGATGCACCAGCAACCCCCCGAGCACCGCCGTGAACACCACCAGGGCGATGGTCGGAATGGCACCAATCAGGGCGCCCACCTTGATCAGCAGGAAGAGCTCCAGGAGGGGCACGCCGACCAGCGTGACAAGGATGACGAATGGATTAATCACTTAGCTTCAGTGGCCCGGGGTTAGGGTTTTCCTGAGCCATTGTAGCAGTACGGTCCCTTATAATGGCCGACCACGCCCCGGAGTATCCATGAGCGAACGGCACCTGTTGATCCTCTGCACCTGCCCCGACCGCGACAGTGCGGAAGAGATTGCCGAGCGGCTGGTGGCAGCACGCCTGGCCGCCTGCGTCAACATCGTGCCCGACCTCACCTCGGTCTATCGCTGGCAAGGGGCGGTCGAACGAAGCGAGGAACTATTGCTGCTGATCAAGTCTCGCAAGGAACAGTACCCGCTGCTGCAGGAGACCCTGCGCGAGGCCCACCCCTACGACCTGCCCGAAATCATCGCCCTGCCGATCGCCGCAGGACTGCCCGCCTATTTGAGCTGGATCGACCAAAACCTGGAAGCTGACGCATGAAGAGAGTGCTGTTTGCCGTTTTCGCCCTGCTGCTGTTGCCCGTCGCCCATGCCGCCGACTCCGACCAATTGCTCGATGCCGAACAGGCCTTCGTCTTTTCCGCCCACGCCGACGGTCCCGACCGCGTGGTGGCCCAATGGAACATCGCCGACGGCTACTATCTCTATCGGAACAAGTTCGCCTTCCGTAGCGAGACCGGCGGCGTACACCTCGGCACAGCGGTATTCCCGCCCAGCACCACCAAGAAGGACCCGGCATTCGGCGAGGTCCAGGTCTACCACGGGACCGTACGGGTCGAGATCCCGGTGCGGCGCGACGCCGGGGCGCCGACGAGCTTCACTCTCTCCGCCGACTCCCGCGGTTGTGCCGAGGCGGGGGTCTGCTACACCCCGCTGACCCAGACCGCCACCATCACCCTGCCCGCTGCCGCCGCCACCGTCGCGGACGGCGCGGGCGCGCCGGACAAGCTCAAGAACCTTGCCGCCGATACGGCCTTTGGCGACAACGGCGAGTTCCTTCCGGTCGACAAGGCCTTCGCCATGTCCGCCGCGGCCGCAGACGCCTCCACCCTGGTGGTGCGCTGGAAGATCGCCGACGGCTACTACCTCTACCAGGACAAGCTGCACTTCTCCCTCGCACAACCTCCCGCCGGCGTCAGCCTGGGCAGCCCACAGATGCCGGAGCCGGAGAAAAAGCAGGACCCCTATCTCGGGCCGCTGAAGATCTACCACGGCGACCTCGAGGTGCGTCTGCCGGTGCGGGGCGCAAAGGCCGGCCAGGCCCTGCAGCTCAAGGTGGGCTACCAGGGCTGCGCCGCCGCCGGGCTCTGCTATCCACCGGAAAAGCGCCAGGTCGCGCTCACTCTTCCCGCGAACGCGGCGGCGGCGGCGGCCGCAAGCGCGCCACCTCCCGCGACCAAGGTGGAAAGCGGCAAAGCGGCCGAAACCACGCCGCTGTCGGAACAGGACCGGCTGGCCCAGATCCTCAAAGGCAACATCTGGATCGCCATCCTGACCTTCTACGGCCTGGGCCTGCTGCTCACCTTCACCCCCTGCGTGCTGCCGATGATCCCGATCCTTTCCGGCATCATCGTCGGCCAGGGTGACAAGATCAGCACCCGCCGCGCCTTCGTTCTCTCCGTGGCCTATGTCCTGCCCATGGCCCTGGTCTATGCGATCGCCGGCGTCCTCGCGGGGCTGTTCGGCGGCAACCTGCAGGCGGCCTTTCAGGAGCCGTGGATTTTGGGCACATTCGCCGCAATCTTCGTCGTCCTGGCCTTTTCCATGTTCGGCTTCTACGAACTGCAGATGCCGGCCGCCATTCAGGGCCGTCTGAACGAGCTGAGCAACCGGCAGCAGGGCGGCACGCTGATCGGCGTAGGTATCATGGGCGTACTCTCGGCGTTGATCGTGGGGCCATGCGTCACTGCGCCGTTGGTGGCGGCGCTCATCTATATCGGCCAGACCGGCGACGCCGTCCTCGGCGGCCTCGCCCTGTTCGCCCTCGGCCTCGGCATGGGCACCCCGCTGCTGGCCATCGGCACCTCGGCCGGCCGGCTGCTGCCCCACGCCGGCAGTTGGATGGAGGTGATCAAGGCGGTGTTCGGCGTCATCCTGCTCGGCGTCGCCATTTGGATGGTGGAACGGGTGCTGCCCGACGCCGTCAGCATGGCACTGTGGGCGGCCCTGCTGATCGGTTCCGGCGTTTATATGGGTGCGCTGGAACCCATCGCCGAAGGGCGCAGCGGCTGGTTCCGGTTGTGGAAGGCGCTCGGCCTGATCATGCTGATCTACGGCGCGCTGCTGCTGATCGGCGCCGCCGCCGGCGGCCGCGACGTGCTGCAGCCGCTTCGCGGCACCCTGGTCGCAGGCAGCGCCGGCGGGAGCACCACGACCGCCGAGGCGCCCATGTTCAAACGGGTAAGAAACCTCGACGAGCTCAAGCGCGACTTCGTGCTGGCCTGCCGCATCCTCGACAACGAGGGGATCGCCCAGCAGGCCTTCAACGTCTCCGTCCGCGTGGGCGCCGACAAGATGATGGCCATCCCGGTGACCAGTCCGACCCTGGTCACAACGGACAACCTGGTCACCTCCCTGATCGCCGAGGGCTCGCCCAACTGGAAGGCCCATCCCGCGGTCTACGAGGAATGCCCCGATGTCGGCGCCATCATTCACTGCCACCCGCGCCACGGCGGAGGAATTCGTGCCGGTCCATCATTACGGCGCGCCGTTCCACGGCAAGATCGCGCGCTATACCAGCCCCGGCCAGACCAAGTCGGCGGACCGCGCGCGCGGGATGGCCCGCCAGCTCGGCACCAACCGTGCCATCCTCCAGCAGGGCCACGGCGTCATCGTCGTCGGCAAGGACCTGCACGAGGCGCTGATCCTGACCATCTTCCTCGAGGAAGCGTGCTGGATG
>CAZMMH010000293.1:0-3702 GCA_964567315.1 uncultured Gammaproteobacteria bacterium | reverse complement strand
AGGCCGGCCCGGCGGGCGCCGTCGATCACGATATTGAGATAGCGCCGGCTCGGCAGGCAGCGCTCGTCGATGAACTCGGGCATGCCGACGTAGGTGAACGCGGGGACCCGCTCGCCGCCGGCCTGCACCTCCACGGTAATGCGGTCGTAGCCGTGGCCGTAGGCCTCCATGGCATCCAGCGGGGCCAGCGCCTCGTCCGGACAGTCGTGGAGTACGCCCAGGACCCGGTCGCCGGCCACCTCGGATGGCTCGATGTTGCCCACGCCGCCCTCGTGGCGAAAGAAGTGCCGCACGTTGAAGCGCAGGCGCCAGCCGTCAAGGACCGCGCGCCGGGACGCGAACGGTTCCACCCCCTTCGCCCGCAGGGAAGTGATGTTCATGTTGGAGCCGAAGCCGAAATAACGAAACATCCCGTCCTTAATCCACTGCCTGACGGCGGGGCACCGGCATGTTCTTTCTGCCTGACGCCGGCTTTCCGGCGCCCCCCGTTCTAATCTTCCGGAGCCATGCTCCTGGTTATTATCAAGTGGTGCGGGCGTTGGCGCCGCGGGCCGCACAGCCGTTGGCGGTGAGGAACCATATCGGAAAAGCGACGGCCGTTTGCGCCCGGAGTCCGGCGCGTCCTCAGTCCCCTCTCCACTGCCGGCCCCAATTGCGCACGCGACGTGCGAAACCCGCAATGGGCGAAGTATACGACAGGGATGCCTGCCCGCCACGCGCGGGCCGTATGTGGCCGTTTTCAGACGTTCGGAATGCGCGCAACGACCCCGGCGTCCGCGTGCCGCTCGCCGAACAGCGGCAGGCCGTGTTCGGCGATGTGCCGGGCCATGGGCTCGGGCAGCAGCAGCGTGGGCAGACTCAGCACCACCGGCCGGCTGTGGCGCTCGATCAGGGCCATGGCCTCGTGTTTGTTGTAACGGGCACGGGTCGCGAAGCGGCCGGCGCCGCCCTCGACCTTCCAGTTGCTCTTGCTGCGCGCCGCGCGCAGCCAGGGGTCGCGGGTGGCAAATTCGCCGCGCCCGACCCGCGCCCCCCAGGGCGCGGCCAGTCGCTCGAGAATCTCGGCCAGTTCCTGGTCGTAGAGCCGCGCCAGCGGCGGCATGACCCGGTCGTAGCGCAGGTGATGCACCGGTCCATCGGCCCAGGCGATGCCGTCCAACCCCTTCTCCACCACGTGCAGCAGCATCAGCTTGAGGGCCAGGGCGGCCCACTCGCGGCGAAACGGCGCCCGCGGGATCTCGCCGCGCAGAACGCAGCGGGCCGCCGCCTGGTGCCAGTCGCTCTGGATCTCCTCGATGAACAGCATCCGCCGCCCGTCGAGCGTGCGACGCAGCTTGCTGCGGATATGCAGCAGCACGTTGCGGTCGGGAAAATGGCCGTTGAAGTGGGAGCGCTGGAAGTGCGGCAGGGTCACCAGCCACTCGCGGTACTCCTCGCCGCCATGCAGGCTCAGGTGTTCGTAGCGGGCACGGTGGACCAGCCCGCGACGCAGGCGCTGATAGCGCAGGGCGTGGTGCGAGACCGCCTCCCAGGCCTCCCGTTCCGAGGCGAACAGCAGCCGCCCGCTGCGGTCGCCCCGGGCCACCGGGCGGCCGAAAGGGCCGAGGGCGAACCAGCAAGGCCGCCCCGCCCCCGCCAGCGAGCGGCCGCCCGGCCAGATCACGCCGATGCGGTAGTCCGGATCGAGGCTGCGCCGGCGGACCACGCCGACATCCGCGTCCGCCAGCGGATACCCCGCCATGCGCAGATGGTAGCCGGGAAGCCGCTGCGCCACTTCGCGAAACGGCAGGGCGCAGCCGTCGGCGTGGCCCAGTGCCGTGGTCAGGCGTGGGCGGACCGTGGAAAAGTCGATCGCCGCCAGCAGGGCCGCCTTTTCCAGCAGCGTGCCGGGCGGCTGACCGGCGAGGAAGCGCAGGATTCCGGACCAGTCGAGCTCCTCGCGGCGCAGCCCGTCGTGTTTCAGGTTGAGCAGGGTCCTCCGCCACTGGGTGCTGTCGGCCCTTTGCAGCGGCAGGGCCGCGAGGCGCCGTTCGAGCATGCTGTAGAGGCGTGCGGGATAGGCGTATACCCGCTCTCGCGGCACCCCCTCCTCCGCCAACAACCGGCGCCGGGCCATCTCGATGATGCGGACCTGGGCCGGCTCGCGGATCCAGTCGAGGAAGCGCCGGCGGTCCACCTCGGACCAGCGGTTGAGCCAGCGCGCATCCGCCAGGGTATAGCCGGAAAAGCCGAACTCCTGCCCGTGGCCCTCGTCGTGGCCGGCGACCAGGATGTCCACCAGGCGATAGAGCTGGTGATGGGGTGTCCTTTCGGTCACCCGCAGATTCAGCCGGGCGGCGTGAAAGCGCGCGCGCTCCGACATGATGTCCACGTTACGTCCGCTTGGCAGTATCGGCATACGCCACCTCCTGCACTTCAGCAGTCCGCTGATTACGACTTATATCAAGTTCCGCGCGCAAAGGCGCGTCCCGCGCTTCCGTTGTGGCGCCGCCGTCAGCCTGCGTCCTTGCCGGGAAAGTCGATCACCCGATGCGAGCCGTCGCCCTCCCCCAGGCGCTCGTCGAGCAGGCGCTCCATCGCCGCCAGGACCCGCTCGAGGATCATCCCGGCGTGGGCGTGGAACAGCCGCAGCCGGCAGTTCACCGGCGCGTGCAGCGCGCCGCGGCGGCTGGCCTGGAATTCGGTCCAGGCCACCACCGGCACGTCGTTGAAGGCCCTGTCGACCACGATCCAGGCGTCCCGTTGCAGCACCAGGTCCAGGGTCTTGAGCCCCGGCAGGCCCAGGCGCAGTTCGGCGCCGAGCCGGTTGAGGGCGAGCTGCACCCGGTTGTAGGCGCCCGCCTCCAGCACCGCGTCGCGGTACTCGAAGACCGGCATCTCGTCGTGACGCCTGTACATGCCGACTCCCTGGGCTCCGCGTGCCCGGCGGGGCGCGGTGACGCGACCTACTCGTCCCCGCTCAGTTCCCTTTCCGCGTCCCAGCCGGCCTGTCGCGCCCGTGCCATGGCGTCGTTGTGAATCCGCAGATAGCGCCCGCGCAGTTCCTCGGACAGGTTGCCGACGCGGAAGCCGTATTTCTCCCACTCGGCGTCGACCTGCATCCACAGTTGTTCGACCTCGTGGGCCAGCCAGCCCTCGCAGCTCTCGCTCTCGGGAATCAGGCCGAAGACCCAGGCGTCACGAATCAGCTTGCCGATGTCGGTCATGCCGCCGTTGATTTCGTTGTGGATGCCCGGATAACGCTTGCTCTCTTTCATGGTTTGAGTCCTAGCTGGTGAGACTGGCGAACAGGGTCGGCAGCTTTTCCGGCAGCCGCTCCACGTGGTCCACCACGGTGTAGTTGTTGGCGCCGAAGATGCGTTTCACGTAGCTGTCGGCATTGGGATCCAGGGTCAGGCAGTAGCTGAGCACGCCCTTGCTGTAGAGCTCCTCCACCGCCTTGCGCGTATCCAGCCGCAGATGCTGTGGATCGCGTTCGTCGATGTCCGCCGGCTCGCCGTCGGTCACCAGCAGCAGGAGCTTGCGCCGCTCCGGCTGCTTGAGCAGGTGATGGGCGGCATGGCGCATGGCGGCACCCATGCGGGTGGAGAGCGCCCCCTTCATGCCGGCCAGGCGCGACTTGGCCTCGTCGTCGAAGTGCTGGTTGAAATCCTTGAAGCGGTAGTACTGCACGTCGTGACGACCATCCGAGGCAAAGCCGTG
>CAZMMH010000292.1:0-3706 GCA_964567315.1 uncultured Gammaproteobacteria bacterium | reverse complement strand
CGTTGACGATCTGGAGCGCCTGTTCGGCCGCTCGCCGCTGGGTGAGTTCGTCTCCCAGCGAGCGGTTGGTCGTCTCGAGGTCGGCCGTACGTTGGGCCACCTCCGTTTCCAGGTGTTCCTGCTGTTGTCGCAGCGCATGGTCCCGGATCTGGATTTGCGTCAGCATCTCGTTCAGCCCGTGGGCCAGCGCCCCCAGTTCGTCCTTGCCGCGAGACTCCGCTCTCAAGGCGTAGTCCTTTCCTTTGGAAATGGTTTCCAACAAGGCGGCCAGTTGGACAATCGGGCCGGTGATGGTGGGAGTGGCATACGCGGTCAGCAGCAGTGCCAGCCCCAGCCCGGCCAGCGCGGCGGCGACGATCAGGGCCGCGCTCCAGGCCAATTGCCGGTAGACCGGCGCCAGCCGGGAACGCACATGCAGCGTACCGATCCATTCGCCGTCGACGAGGAGTGGATGGAACACATCGAGATGGGTTGCGGTAAAGATGTGGCGTTCCTGTTTCCATACACGATGGTCGGCGGGCGGAAGCGTATACCCCGGCCGGACGAACTTGGCGAAGGCCTTGCCCTGCCTGTCGTGCAGCATGGCGAACTCGATCTCGGGGAACTCTCCCAGTGCCGCCAGAACTCGGCTTGCCGATTTTGCGTCACCGCGGCGCAGGGCGGAGGCGCTGTTGGCAGCGACGATGGTCGCCTGACCGTGGGTGGAGTGTTCAAGTTCCGCGCGCAACAGAAACCACTGGTAAAACAGCAGCGTCAGCGCGAGCAGGAACAGGGCCGCCGCCGCCGGCAGGATAGTGATGAGGATCAGCTTGCGGCGGATCGGCATGTCGCGGAAGCGAGTCGTCGGTTTCATTGCGCGTTCAGCTCCGGATGTTCGGCCCGTGCCCGTTTCAGGGTGTCGGCGGCCTCGGGATACTGAAACCTTGCGATGCGCTGCAACAGTTCGACCCCGGTGGAACCGAGCGCCTGTTGCAGCAGTCCGGCGTGGGTATCGGCCAACTGGTTGGCCTGCATGCTGGAGGCCGCGAGCAGAGGCGCCAGTTCGGCGAGAATTTGCCCCGTCAGCGCCCAGTCCACCTCGGCCTCGCTCGGCGTCTCCGCCACCTCCGGCAGGGCCGCGAGGATCGCGCCCGTCAGTGTCTGCAAGGCGGATCCCAGGCGGGCGTTCAGTTTGCGGATTTCCGCGAGATCGCGTCCCTCATTGATCGCTCCCTCCAGTTCGGCGGCCAGTTGCTGCACGCCCGTCGCGCCCAGGTTGGCGGAAACACCTTTCAAGGTATGGGCCAGGCGGCGTGCCTCCTGTCGATCGTCACGGGCCAGGCTGTCGCGCAAGCGCGTCATGTCCTGGGCATGCTCGGCGGCAAACCGACGCAGCAGGCGCAGGTAGGTGGGCCGATGACCGTCGAGGGTTCTGAGGCCCTGCGTGGTGTCCAGGCCGGAAATGGCGGTGAGCGCGCTCGGCAGTGACGGTTCTTCGGCATCCAGGCGTGGCGCGGCGGCGATCGAGGTATTCGGCAGCCAACGCAACAGGGTCGCAAACAACTTTTCGGGATCGACCGGTTTGGCGACGAAGTCGTTCATGCCCGCATCGATGCAAATATGACGATCCTCGTCGAAGACATTGGCGGTCATCGCCAGGATCGGGACTGCCGCGCCGCCGGGCAGGGCGCGAATGGCGCGCGTCGCCGCCAGGCCGTCCATGCCCGGCATCTGCACGTCCATCAGGATCAGGGCATAGTCGCCCTGACGGGCCTTTTCCAGCGCCTCTCGGCCGTCGTTGGCGACCTCGACGTGCAACCCGACGTCGGTGAGAAGTTCGACCGCAACCTCCTGATTGATCAGATTGTCCTCGGCCAACAGGATCCGATGACCAGCAGCCAGGCTCTGCAGGCTCTGCGCGGCCATAGGGGGCGCCTCGGCCAGCTCTTCACGGCTCAGGCTGCTCTTGCCAAGGCGGGCGGTAAACCAGAAGGTACTGCCCCGGCCGGGCGTGCTCTGCGCGCCGACCTCTCCGCCCATGAGGCCCGCCAGGCGCTTCGTGATGGCGAGCCCAAGGCCCGTTCCGCCGTAGCGCCTTGCGGTGCCGGCATCCAATTGTTCGAAGGCCGCGAACAGGTCCTCGATACTTTCCGGCGCCATTCCGATGCCGGTGTCCGACACTTCGAAGCGCACCAGCAGGTCGGCCGGCGTTTCCTCCGCCACGCTTACCCGGACGGCGATACCGCCCTGCCGGGTGAACTTGGCCGCGTTGGAGAGATAGTTGAGCAGCGCTTGCGCCAGACGGGTGGAATCACCCACCAGCACCGGCGGCAGTGCGTCCCGTTCCACGGCAATCTCCAGGCCATTCTCCCGCAGCTCGGGGACGATCATGGACAGGACGTTGTCCAGCATGCGGTCGAAGGCGAAATCGGAGATGTCGAGGCGCAGCTTCCCGGCCTCGATCTTGGAGAAGTCGAGAATGTCGTTGATCACGGACAGCAGGTGCCGTGAGGCGTCGACGATCTTCTCCAGCTTCAGCGCCTGCACCGGATCGGTATTGTTGCGTCGCAGCAGGTGGGTGAGGCCGACGATCGCGTTCAGGGGCGTACGTATCTCGTGGCTCATATTGGCGACGAAGGCGCTCTTGGCCGCGTTGGCCGTTTCGGCCGCGGCCTTGGCCTCGGCCAGTTGGTGCGTGCGGGTCTCGACCAGTTCCTGCAAATGGTGGCGATGCTGGTCCAGTTCCGCCTCCGTCCGCTTCTGCTCTTCAATCAGACTCAGCAGCGCGCGGCGCGAATCGTCTGAGGCCGCCAGTAACTCCCGCGCCAGTCGTTCGGAGGCAATGACGGCCTCGGTGCGTTTCTGTTCGGTCAGGTCGGTTGCCACCAGGCCGAAGGCATCGGCCATCGCCTCGCTGGGTAAGCGGTTTACGGAAAGGGAGACCGGTACCCGCGTCCCATCGCCGGCGCGCAGATCAAGTTGTTCACGGCCTTTTTCCGTCGCGGCCTTGCTCAGCAGCGACTGAAGAAGCGCTTGGCCGTCCGGCGCGATCCAGCCGTCGATGGTGGAGCCGATCACCTTCTCGAGCGGCGTCTTGATCAGCTCGGCAAAGCTCCGGTTCGCATACAGAATCACGCCGGTCGCCGTCATGGTCAGCGCGCCTTCGCCCATATTCTCGATCAGCATGCGGTAGGCATGATCGGCGCCATCGAGCGTAAACAGACACTCTCCACCCACACTCGGGACGAACAGCGCGTCCACTTCGCCGCCACGGATGGCGCGCAAGGTCTCTTCGGCCACGGCCAGTCGCGCGCGCAGTTCGTCCAGCTCACGCTGCCGTTGCTCCGGGCTTGTAGGTTTTTCCGCCATTACGTCCTCTTGCGCAGATCCAGCCCCACCAGCACCCGCTCGGTGTCCGACAGGTCGCCGATGATGCGCCGCAACGGGAGTGGGAGTTCTCTGATGAGTGTCGGCACGGCGATGATCTGATCACCCTGCGCCAGCTGCGGCTGCTGGTAGAGGTCGATTACCTCCAGCTCATAACGCCCCTGCAGATTCTCCTCACAGATTTTTTTGATGTTGGCGATCGCGTTAACGGATTTCGGCGACTGGCCGGCAACGTACAGTTTCAGGACATAGTGATCGGGTACCGCTTTTCCCGGGGCAGGATTCTTACCGGCCTCTGCGGTCCGGGTCGGCTTCGCTTTCATTTCGCCCCCCCTTTCCG
>CAZMMH010000291.1:0-3708 GCA_964567315.1 uncultured Gammaproteobacteria bacterium | reverse complement strand
GTTGTCCCAGGCCTCCTTGTAGGGGCGGCGGCTGGTGAGGGCGTCGAAGACGTCGGCTACCGCCACGATGCGTGACTCGACCGGGATCTCCCCGCCCTGCAGACCGTCGGGGTAGCCGCTGCCGTTGAGGGCCTCGTGGTGGTGGGCGGCGATGTTGCGCAGGATCTCCACCTGGTCCAGGGAGTCGAGGCTGAACTCGGCGAGCATGGCGTCGATGATCTCGCGGCCCTTGTCGGCGTGGCTCTTCATGATCTCGAACTCGGCCTCGTCCAGCCGCCCCGGCTTGAGCAGGATGTGGTCGGGGATGCCGATCTTGCCGATGTCGTGCAGCGGCGAGAAGAGGAACACCCGCTCGACGAATTCGTCGCTCAGGCCGTGGCTGACCGCCCGCGCGCTGGCGCTCAGCCGACGGGAGTGGGCCCTGCGGGCGGGGTGGGCGCCCGTCTCCAGATCCCGCGGGGGGGTCATGCAGCGCGCGGTCTTTACCGCCGCCGCCAGGGTGCGGATATTGGTCAGCTCGTTGATCACGATCAGCGACAGCAGGTGACCGAACAGATCGAAGTAGTGCAGCGCGCCCGGATCGAATACATCGGCCTCGTAGGAGTTGAAGAAGAGAAAGCCGAAGAAGTCGCCGTCCACGTACATCGGCATGGTGTAGCTGGCGGCGTAGCCCTGGCGGGTGATGCGTTGGGTGTGGGTCTTCTCGCTGCCCTTGATCCGGCCCAGATCGTTGATCACCCGCGGCCGCACCTGCTCGATGATCTCACGCAGCAGGGGCACCTCGCTCAGGCGGGCCTCGTAGTTGGAAAGGGGGTTGTCGCCGGAGCTGCTGTGCATGAAGGTCTTCAGCAGGTCGGTCTTGTCGTCGTAGACCGCCACCGCGACGCGGGCAACGAAGGGGAAGCGCTCGCGCAGCACGTGGTGCACGTAGTCGATCTTCTCCTGCAGCGGCAGGCTGTCGTTGAGCCGGCTGAGTGTGTCCTGGTAGTCGAACATCGGCATGGGATCAGCCTCCCGATAAGCATTCGATATTAGCAGCCGCTCCGGCGCTCAGGCCAGCAGCACCGCCACCAGGCCGGTGACGAAGATGCCGTCGAAGGTACCGGCACCGCCGATCGAGGCCACCGGAGCGCCCATGCCGCGGATCTCGCGCAGGCGCAGCAGATCGGCGCCGATCAGTACGCCGAGGGTGCCCGAGATGTAGGCCAGCGGGGCGCTGTGGGCGGGGTCGAGCAGCAGGGCCAGCAGGGCCGCGGAAACCGGTGCCACCAGCATCGGCATGCCGATGCCGAGCCCCTGGATCGGGCGGCTGAAGCCGTAGCAGATCAGGCTCACCAGGCAGACCGCCAGGGCCACGGTGCCCAGCGGCAGCGGATAGCGGGTCAGCAGATAGAGCGAAAAGGCGGCCGGGATGACGCAGCCACCGACGTTGACCGCGATCAGCGTCCGTCCGTTGCGGCCGAAGCCGCCCCGGTCGAGCACATGGCGCAGGGCCGGGGGAATGCCGTCCGGCGGCGCCTCGCCGGGGACGCTGAACAGGGGCAGGTTGAGCATGCTGCCCAGAAGGGAACTGATCAGCAGCAGGAAGGCGGAGTGGGCCGAGAGGCCAAGCTTGTCGAAGGCGATGGTCAGGGCGCCGAGCTGGACCACCGCGACCAGGACGCCTGCCGCCGTGATCAGCAGCAGCAGGCGTCCCGACAGTTGCGGTGGCGGGCCTTCCACGGCCTCAGTTTTCCACCGCGCCGGCCAGCAGCGGTGCCAGTTCGATGACGTTGCTGCGGTGGCCGATGCTGTCGGTGCTCCAGACCGCCTCGACCCCGGCGCGCTTGAGCAACTCCTCGGCGTGGTCGCAGAACAGGGCGTGGGTGACCATCGCCGTCACCCGCGCCGCACCCGCGTCGCGCAGGGCGGCAGCGCATTCGGCCAGGGTGCGGCCGGTGCTGACGACATCGTCCAGCAGTACCACCTGGCGCCCGCGCAGATCGATCTGGGGCAGCACGATGCGCACCGCGCGGTCACCCAGGCGCTCCTTGTGCGCCACCGCGAAGTCGAAGCCGCGGGGCTCGGCGGCGGCACGGACCCACTGTTCCGATTCGGCGTCGGGGCCGAAGAACAGCGGTGCCTCGATGCGGCCCGCGAGATAGTCGACCATGGCCTCGGCGGCGGAGAGGGCCACGGCGCGCCTGGCCGGCACCGCCTGCTCCAGGTTGGAGACCCGGTGCAGGTGGGGGTCGACGGTGATCACGCTGTCGAACAGTCCGGCCAGGAAGTCACCGACCACCCGCTGGCTGACCACCTCGCCGGGATTGAAGGCCACGTCCTGGCGCATGTAGCAGAGGTAGGGCGCCACCAGGGTGAGTCGCTCCGCACCCGCCTCGCGGGCGCCGCGGGCGGCGAGAAGCAGCTCCACCAGCTTGTCGTTGGGGTGGTCCAGGCTGCGGCAGATCACTATGTGGCCGGAGAGCCGCGACGGCAGGCGCAGACGGCTCTCGCCGTCGGGGAAACGGTGCACCTCGATTGCGTCGCACTCGGCCCCGAGGGCCACGGCAAGGCGCTCCGACTGGTTGACGTATTCGGGGAAACCGAGCACCTGCAGGGCGCGTGTCATGCGACAAAGACCCGTCGCATTCCAGTGGGTTTGCACCGACCCGGCCCCTGGGAGCCCCGCAAGTTGGCCAAGCCTGCATTGCCGTCCTTGGGAAGGGGTTGCCATTCCCGGTGGACGGCGCCTTGTCGTGGCCAATTTGCGGGGCTCTGAAACGCAACGGGTCTCTGTCTCATAAGACTAAAGCTCCACGTACGGCTGGGGCACCTCGTCGGCACTGCCTATGGTGTAGCCGCTGTCGCGGGCGACGTAGTCGCGGGCGAAGCGGAAGTCGGCATTGAAGTCGGCGTGGATGCGGTAGAGGGATTCACCTTTGCGCACCGGATCGCCGAGCTTCTTCAGCAGGTCGACCCCGGCGCCCTTGTCCATGGGCGCGCCGGCGAAGCGCGCCACCTTGGCGATGTGCAGGTTGTCGACCGAGATGACCACCCCGTCGGCCGGCGCCGGCACCTCGTGGACCAGCTTGCCCGGGCTCAACTCCCCCTCCCGCCGCCCCTGGGCGTCGAGGATGTCGTTCATCTTGGTCAGGGCGCGGCCGGAGTCGAGAATGTCGCGGGCGATGGCGAAGCCGTAGCCGCCGCGCACGTCCGGATCGAATTCGATGATGCGCCCGGCCAGGCGCAGGGCCTTCTGGCGCAGGTCGGGTGGGGCCTCGGGATGGTTCTCCAGCACCTGCATCACGTCGCGGGTCTCGAGTACCGGGCCGATACCGCGGCCCACCGGCTGGCGGCCGTCGGTGATGATCACCTCCAGGTGGATGCCGATGCGGTCGCCGACGAACTCGAACAGCTTGCGCAGCTGCATCGCCTGGCGCATCTGGCGTACCTTGGCGGTGGGTCCCACCGGGATGTCCACCAGCAGGTGGGTGGAGCCGGCCGCCAGCTTCTTCGACAGGATCGAGGCGACCATCTGCCCGGCGGAGTCGATGCCCAGGGGCCGCTCCACGGCGATCAGGATGTCGTCCACCGGCGCCAGCTGGGCGGTGCCGCCCCAGGCCAGGCAGCCGCGCACCTTGCGCACGATGCGGTGCAACTCGTCGGGGGAGAGCTCCACCTTGGCCAGCACCTCCATGGTGTCCGCGGTGCCGGCCGGGGAGGTGATGG
>CAZMMH010000290.1:0-3729 GCA_964567315.1 uncultured Gammaproteobacteria bacterium | reverse complement strand
CCCTATTTATATGGGTGACCGGTCACCCATATATTTCAAACATGCCGAGAATCACCAAGGAAAAGCAGGAAGCCGTCCGCGCGGGACTGATCCGCGCGGCCGCCGCCAGCTTTGCGCGCGATGGCTTCGATGGCGCCCGGATCGACGAGATATCCATCGCCGCCGGCTATGCCAAGGGCACCGTGTACAACTACTTCGCGAGCAAGGGTGAGCTGTTCGGGGCAGTGATCGAGGAGGCGGCGCGCACCGCCGCCGGCCGCTATGCCGAGGTGCCGCCGGCGCCCACCACCCGCGAACGGCTCCACGCGCTCGCCCGTGCCGACGTTTCGGTCGCGCGCGACGAGCCGGCCTTCGTCAAGGTCCTGGTCCGCGAGGCGATGAGTTTCCGGTCCCAGACCTACGGGCTGATCGTCAGCCACCTCGAGCCCTACGTCGCCGCGGTCGACGCCGTCATCGCCGCCGGCCAGGCCGCAGCTGAGGTGCGCACTGATAGGCCCAGCGCCCAACTCGCCATCCTGTTCGTCGGGCTGCTGGGTCTGTACTACGTCCAGCATTGGGGCTCCGACGGCGCGTGGCCGCCCATGGACGAAATACCCGACCTGGTCATCTCCGCGTTCTGGGAGGGGGCCGGGGGCGACGGGCCGGGGCGCGCGCCAGGTTCGCGATGAGCAGCTACGTCTACATGAAATTCCTCGAATCGGCACCCGAGCGCTACGACGCTGGGATCCGGAGGCTATCGGGCGGGAGGATCGACCACATCTACCAGCGCATCGCCGCGCAGGCCGCGAGCCCCGGCCGCCGCGTCCTCGACGTCGGCTGCGGGACCGGCGGGGTCAGCCTGGCGTGCGTGGCGCACGGGGCCGACGTCGTCGGCATCGACATCAGCGCCGACATGCTCGAGCTTGCCCGGCGCAAGGCCCGGGCCCAGACCAAGCCTGCCGGCGGTAGCCTGGAGCTTATCGAACTCGGCGCGATGGAGATCGAAGATCAATTTCCCGAGGCCAGCTTCGATGCGCTGGTTTCGTGCCTGGTGATGAGCGAACTCCTGCCAGAGGAGCGCCACTACCTACTGGCCACAGCCCGCTCACGGCTCCGCCCCGGCGGTATCCTCGTGATCGCCGACGAGGTCGTGCCGCAAACGCGGTGGGGTCGGCTCCGCCGTACCTTCGCCCGCCTGCCGGCCGCGGCATGGACCTACCTGCTGACCCAGCAGTCGACCCACCCGGTACCCGACCTCGCCGCGCAGATCGCCGCCGCCGGCTTCGTCGAGGTCCACGAACAACGCCTCGCCCACGACGACTTCGCCATCGTCACGGCGATCCGAGGTGACGCGTGAGGCGGGCCCGCGACCTGCTGGAGTGGCTGCGCGACACCGTCCTGCGCATGCTGCCGCACGCGACCCGGCCCGGCCTGTACCCCATCGGGAAACCCGGCAGTGACGCCCCGGTCCTGTGCACCGGCAACTTCACCCTGACCGTGCGCCGAATGAAGGACGTCCTCGCCGGCCACGACGCGTGGCTCCTGGTCGCCAACAGCCACGGCATCAACGTCTGGTGCGCGGCCAGCGGCGGCCACCTGACCCACCACAGCGTGATCGCCGCACTGCGCTCGTCCCGGGTCGCCGACCGGGTCGCCCACCGGACGATCGTGCTGCCCCAGCTCGCCGCCACCGGTATCGAACGGGCGCGGATCGCCGACGCCACCGGGTGGAAGGCGGTGTGGGGACCGGCCCGGCTCGAAGACCTGCCGGGCTTCCTCGAACGCGGCAAGGTGCGCAAGCGCGAGCGCACGATACGGTTCCCGGCGTGGGAGCGGCTCGAGATGGCCGTGAGCTGGGCGGCGCCGATGACGCTGATCGCGGCCCTCGCCCTGTGGCCCCTTGCCGGCGCGCCGGTAGCCGCCGCTGCGGCGGTCGCGATCGCCACCACCGTGACAACCGGGTTCGCCGCCCTGCCTTGGCTGCGGATCACCGGGGCACTGGCCTGGCTGACCAACACCGCGCTCGCCCTCGTAGGGTTCGCGGTCGGGGCCGGCCTGCTGGCGGCCAGCGGCCACGCCGGCGCGGGCCCGCTGCTGGACCTCGGCGTCGCGTCGGCCGTCTCGACCCTTGTCCTCGCGCTCGACTTCGGCGGCACAACCCCGCTGTACCCGAGCTCGCTGATCGCGTTCAAGAACCGTTTCGAGGTCGAACTGATCGAGGAGAGGTGCACCGGCGCGGCGGACTGCGTCCTGGTCTGCCCGCGCGAGGTTCTGGTCATGAACGGCCGTCGCCGCAAGGTCCGTATCGCCCAGCCCGAGCGGTGCATCCGCTGCGGCGCATGCATCGTGCAGTGCCCATCGGACGCGCTCCGGTTCCGGTTCGCCGACGGCCGGGTGGTCGAGCCCACGACCATCCGCCACACCCGCCTCAACCTCCTCGGGCGTCGTTCGATCGAGGTCGCCCCGGCCCCTGCGCAACGCCCGAGCGCCCCCGCCGAAGGCCCGTCTCCGTAGCGCCTTGGGCGCCCGCCCTTGCGTCATCTGGACACGGAAATGAAAACGCCCGCACTGCGGGCGTTTTCGGCGCGGCTGCGGCCCGTTCAGCCGTCGAGCTTCACCGCGCAGAACTTCTGCAGGTAAGCGCGAAACTCGTCGGCCAACTCTTCGTGCTTGAGGGCGTACTCGACGGTCGCCTCCAGGTAGCCGAGCTTGTCGCCACAGTCGTAGCGCTTGCCGATGAATTCGTAGGCGAGCACCCCCTCGTAATTGAGCAGCGCAGCGATGGCATCGGTGAGCTGGATCTCGCCGCCGGCACCGGGCGTGGTCTTCTCCAGCATGTCGAAGATCCGCGGGGTCAGGATGTAGCGCCCGACCACGCCGAGGGTCGACGGTGCAACGTCGGGTTTCGGCTTCTCGACGATGCTCTCCACCTTGCTGATGCGCGGCCCCAGCGCCGCCTCCGCCACCTTGACAATGCCGTACTTGTCCGTGGCCCCGGGCTCGACGTTCTCCACCCCGAGCACGGAGACGCCGTGCTCGCCGAAGACCTCGGTCATCTGGGTCAGCGACGACTTGCCGTTGCCATCGATCAGGTCGTCGGCCAGGATCACGGCGAAGGGCTCGTCGCCGACCACCGGCCGCGCGCACATCACCGCGTGACCGAGACCCAGGGGCTGGGGCTGGCGGATGTAGATGGCGCTGACGTGATCCGGCAGGATACTGCGGACCATGTTCAGCAGCTCGGTCTTGCCGCGGGCCTCGAGCCCCGCCTCCAGTTCGAAGGAGACGTCGAAGTGATCGGCGATGGCTCGCTTGCCGCGCCCGGTGATGAACACCAACTGGTCGCAGCCGGCGGCGATCGCCTCCTCAACCGCATACTGAATCAGCGGCTTGTCGACGACCGGAAGCATCTCTTTGGGATTGGCCTTGGTGGCCGGAAGGAAGCGGGTACCGAAGCCACCCACGGGAAAAACTGCCTTGCGTACTCGTTTTGTCATAGTGATCTGGTCACCCAGTTCCCTGCTGTAGACACGGGCCATGCTACCAGATCAGAGATGTCACCCGTAACCGGTGAAAACACCCCGTCGGCGGCCGGGCCCCGCCCCGGGCCCCGCCCCCGCCCGTCACATCAAACGGTTGGCAAGCGGGAGCTGACGAACATGCGTCGCATCGGGGTGGACGTCGGGGGAACATTCACAGATGTTGTATTGCTGGATGACCAAACGCATCGCATTTGGTCAACGAAGGTTC
>CAZMMH010000289.1:0-3739 GCA_964567315.1 uncultured Gammaproteobacteria bacterium | reverse complement strand
CGGCTGTTCTTCCAGGAGGCGGCGGCCCTGGCCAAGGTCCAGCACCGCAACATCGTGCGAGTGACCAACTTCTTCCGCGCCAACGACACCGTCTACATGGTGATGGTCTATGAGGAGGGCAAGAACCTCCAGGCCTACATCGAAAAGTACAAGGGCGGCCTGTCGGAGAAGTTCCTGCGCACAGTGTTTCCGCCCCTGCTGGACGGCCTCAAGACCCTGCACGACCACCACCTGCTGCACCTGGACATCAAGCCGGGCAACAGCCTGCTGCGTCCCGGCGGCGCGCCGCTGCTGCTGGACTTCGGCGCGGTGCACTTCTACCAGCAGGGGCGGGCCCACCAGCTCGGCCGGGTGATCTCCCAGGGCTACTCGCCGATCGAGCAGTACCAGGCGGCGGGCTATGTCGGCCCCTGGACCGACATCTACGCCATCGGCGCCACCATGCGCACCTGTATCGAGGGGCGACCGCCGCTGGACGCCAAGCAGCGCCACGAACACGACACCCTGAAGCCCGCGCTGGAACTGTTCCGCCGCCGTTATTCGCGGGAGCTGCTGGAGACAGTCGACTGGGCCCTGGAGGTCGACCCCACCTGCCGCCCGCAGAGCGTCGACGAGTTCGTCGAGGCACTCAACCGCCCGATCGCCGAGCCGCCGCCGGAGAACAGCGGCAGCAACGTGTTCGACTGGATCGCCAACAGCCTGCCGTGGACGAGCAAACAGTGAAGCCGCTGCGCTACGAACTGGGCCTGGCCAACCGCCTCGGCAACCGCTCGATCAATCAGGACCGGGTGGCGGTGGCGGAGCTCGGCAGCACGGTGGTGCTGACCCTGGCCGATGGCCTGGGCGGCCACCCACGGGGCGAACTGGCGGCGCAGGTCCTGGTCGACAGCATCACCCGCCGGGCACGCCGCATGTCGCTGCCGGTGGCGCGGCCGAGGGAATTCCTGCAGCAGGCGATCGAGGCGGCCCACGACGAGATCTACCAGGCCGGACTGGCGCAGGACCCGCCGGTAACCCCGCGGACCACCGTGGTGGTGTGCCTGGTTCAGGGCGAACACGCCTGGTGGGCTCATGCCGGGGACAGCCGGCTTTATCACATTCACGGCCGGACCGTGCTGAGCCGCACCCGCGACCACACCCGGGTCGAGGAGATGCTGCAGCGGGGCGAACTGCGCCAGGAGGAGGCGGCCCGCCACCCCCAGCGCAACGTGGTCACCCACTGCCTGGGCGGCAACCCGAACGCGCCGCCGCTGAGCTACGGCGAGGCCCTGCTGGAGCCCGACGATGTCCTGCTGCTCTGCTCTGACGGCCTGTGGAGCGCGCTGCAGGAGACCGAAATCGTCGCCGCCCTGGGCCGCGGCCCGCTGGACGACGCCCTGGAGTTTCTGGCGGAACGGGCCGAATCCTCCAGCTACCCGTATAGCGACAACATCAGCGGCGTGGCGCTGCGCTGGCACGGACTGGCCCGCCAGCCCGACGCAAAGACCCACCACGGACAGAGACAGCAGCGGGGACCGGGCGACGACCTCGACAGCGCGATCGACGAAATCCAGCGGGCGCTGGCGGAATACGGCCACGAACTGGATGACGGCTGACGCCCGCGGGTGAGCGCCTCGCGGCAATCGGGGTATAATCGGCGCCCCTTGTCACTGACCCAGGAATTGCCGATGCGCCCAAGCGGCCGAACCCCCGACCAACTGCGCCCGATCCGCTTCACCCGCCGTTACACCAAGCACGCCGAGGGCTCGGTACTGGTCGAATTCGGCGACACCAAGGTGCTCTGCACCGCCTCGGTGGAGGAGAAGGTGCCGCCGTTCCTGCGCGGCTCAGGCCAGGGCTGGGTCACCGCCGAGTACGGCATGCTGCCCCGCGCCACCGGCAGCCGCACCGCCCGCGAGGCGTCCCGCGGCAAGCAGGGCGGGCGGACCATGGAGATCCAGCGCCTGATCGGCCGCTCGCTGCGCGCGGCGGTCGACCTCAAGGCCCTCGGCGAGCACAGCATCGTCATCGACTGCGACGTGCTGCAGGCCGACGGCGGCACCCGCACCGCCTCCATCACCGGCGGCTACGTTGCCCTGGTGGATGCCATCCGCCACCTGCAGGCGGCAAAGAAGATCAAGGGCGAGCCGGTGAAGACCCCCCTGGCCTCGGTCTCCGTGGGCATCTACGAGGGCACCCCGGTGCTCGACCTCGATTACCCCGAGGACTGCAACGCCGAGACCGACATGAACGTGGTGATGGACGGCGAGGGCCGCTTCATTGAGGTCCAGGGGACCGCCGAGGGCCACCCCTACAGCATGGAAGAGCTGCAGGCCATGCTCGGCCTGGCCCGGCACGGGATCGAACAGCTGCTGGAGAAGCAGCGCAGCGCACTGGAACAGACACCATGAAGAAGGTCGTCCTCGCCTCCGGCAATGCGGGCAAGGTGCGGGAGATCAACCAGATCCTCGCCGAACTCGACATCGAGGTGGTGCCCCAGTCCGGCTTCGACGTCCCCGAGGCGGAGGAGACCGGCCTCACCTTCGTCGAGAACGCCATCCTCAAGGCACGCAACGCGGCCCGCCACACCGGCCTGCCGGCGATCGCCGACGACTCCGGCATCGAGGTCGACGCCCTGCACGGTGCGCCGGGCATCTACTCGGCGCGCTATGCCGGGGTCGGTGCCTCTGATGCGGCCAACCTGGAGAAACTGCTTGAGGCCCTCGCCGACGTGCCGCAGAACCTGCGCAGCGCGCGCTTCCAGTGCCTGATGGTCTACCTGCGCCACGCCGACGACCCCACCCCGCTGATCTGCCAGGGCACCTGGAACGGCCGCATCACCGAGGCCCCGCGGGGTGACAACGGTTTCGGCTACGATCCGGTCTTCTTCGTCCCCGACCACGACTGCACCTCGGCGGAACTGCCGGCCGAGATCAAGAACCGCCTCAGCCACCGGGGCCAGGCCCTGCGCGCCCTGGTCGCGAGCCTGCGCAGCAGCTGAACGCGGCACCCTCGACCGAGGCCACCATGGCACGTCCACCCGAACTGCTCGCCCCCGCGGGCACGCTGAAGCATCTCCGCTTCGCCTACGCCTACGGTGCCGATGCGGTCTACGCAGGCCTGCCGCGCTACAGCCTGCGGGTGCGCAACAACGAATTCGACCTGGCCAACCTGGCCACCGGCATTGCCGAGGCGCGGCGCCTGGGCAAGCGCCTGTTCGTCGCCTGCAACGTGCTGCCGCGGGACAGCAAGGTGGACACCTTCCTCGCCGACCTGGCGCCCCTGGCCGAACTGCGTCCGGACGGCCTGATCATGGCCGACCCCGGCCTGATCATGCTGGTGCGCGAACGCTGGCCGGAACTGTCGATCCACCTCTCGGTGCAGGCCAACACCATGAACTCGGCCGCCGTGCGCTTCTGGCAGGCCGCCGGGGTGCGCCGGGTGATCCTGTCACGGGAGCTCTCCCTGGAGGAGATTGCCGGGATCCGCCAGCGCTGCCCGGAGATGGAACTGGAGGCCTTCGTCCACGGGGCCCTGTGCATCGCCTACTCGGGACGTTGCCTGCTCTCGGGCTACTTCAACCACCGCGATGCCAATCAGGGCAGCTGCACCAACTCCTGTCGATGGGAGTACCGGGTCGGAGAGGGTGAATCGGAGGCGGGCCTGGGTAGCCCGGCGGCGCAGCCGGGTCGCCACCCGGACGCGGACCGTCTCTGGCTGCTCGAAGAGGCCCAGCGACCAGGCGAGCTGATGCCCGTGG
>CAZMMH010000288.1:0-3739 GCA_964567315.1 uncultured Gammaproteobacteria bacterium | reverse complement strand
TCGGTATGCTCGGGGTCGGTCTCCCGCAGGATCGCCGGCTTGGCCCCGTCGCCGTTGACGAAACCGCAGTCGAGCTCACTGGCCAGGGCCTCTATGCGCGCCTTCTCGCGTTCCACCAGCACCACCTCGTGGCCGCGCTTGAGCAGCAGTTGGGCGGTCATCACCGCCAGCCTGCCCGCACCGATAAAAACCGCTCTCATATGGACTCCGCCCGCTTGCCGAACCAGGTTCGCGGATACAGTACAACCAGCAGCGAGATGATTTCCAGACGTCCCAGCAGCATGTCGAGACAAAGCACGCCCTTCAGCCAGTCCGGCAGCAGGTGCCCCGTGATACCGCTGGAGAGCCCCACCGTGGCCGTGGCCGAGACCACCTCGAACAGGCTGTCCAGCGGCGCGTAGCCGGCGATCACAAAGGCCAGCCAGGAGAGCACCACCACCAGCATGAACAGCAGCACCAGCAGCAGCGCCGGCTGCACGTCGTCCGCCTCCATGGGCCGCCCGCCCAGGGTTGGCTGGACCACGGCATGGTCGGGCATGGCGCTGCGCTGCAGGGTCAGCTGGGCCAGGCGCAGCAGCACCAGCACCCGCAGCAGCTTGACCCCGCCGGCGGTGGAGCCGAGACCGCCGCCGATCAACATGGAGACGATCAGCAGCAGCTTGGCGCCGTTGCCGAGGGTGGCCACGTCGAGGCCGGAAAAGCCCGCGGTGCTCTGCGCCGACATGCCCTGCAACAGCCCCTGGGCCAGGGCGCCGTGCCAGCCCAGCCCCTGGCCGTGCAGCAGCCACGCCAGCAGCAGGCCGACGGTCAGAGTCATCAGTACCAGGAACCGCAGCTCGGGATCGCGCAGGGCGGCGCCCGGCCCCTGCTTCCAGGCGTAGTAGTAGAGCGGCAGCGGCACCGCGCCGAGCCAGGCCAGCAGGATCACTGCAAAGCGCGCGTCCCAACCCGACAACGCGGCGAGACTGGCGTCGTGGGGTGCGAAACCGCCGGTGGAGACGGCGGCCAGCACGTGCAGCAGGGCCAGGAAGCCGTTCCCGAGCAGCGGCCACAACAGCAGCAGCCCGCCCGCGGTAAGCGCAACGTAGATCACCAGCATGCGCCGGGCGTGCAGCCGCGAGGTGGCCGCCAGCCCCTCGCCGGCGGCCGGCTCCACCAGGCGCCGGGTGGCCAAGTGATGCCCCATGAGCAGGGCCACCGTGAGCACCGCGATGCCGAGGCCGCCATACCACTGCATCCAGGCGCGCAGGAAGAGGAAGGTGTGCGGCGCATGCTGCAGGTCGTGCAGGGTGCTGAGGCCGGTGGTGGTGACCGCCGAGATCGCCTCGAACAGGGCGTCCGCCGGATCCAGACCGGCGGCCGCCAGGGGGTAGCTCATGAGCAGCGGGTCGAGGACGAAGGCCAGGGCCGCCACCGCCAGGGCCTCGTTGGCCTGAATCCGCCCCGGCGCCGGCAGCCGCAGGGTCGCCAGGAACAGTACCAACAGGATCCCGGCCACCGCCAGGCAGCGCAGGAACAGGCCGTGTTCGCCGTAGGCGAGGGCCACGCCCATGGGCGGTACGGTGAGCAGGCCCAGCATGAGCGCCAGCTGCCCCAGGTATTTGGCCACCACCCAGGGACGGGCGGCGTAGCTCAGGCTGCTCGCCCCTTCAGCCATGGACGACCCTCACAGCCAGCCGCGCCGGCGGAACAGCCGCAGCATGAACGCCACCACCGCCAACATCAGCAGCAGCACCGCGGGATAGCCGTAGGCCCAGTCCAGCTCCGGCATGGCCCAGGGACTGGGGTGGCCGCGGCTGCCGAAATTCATGCCGTAGATGCCGGTGATGAAGGTGAGCGGAATGAAGATGGTGGAGATCACCGTCAGCACCCGCATCACCTCGTTCAAGCGGTTGCTGACGCTGGAGAGATAGACGTCCATCATGCCGGCGGCCATGTCGCGGTAGGTCTCCAGCAGATCGATCACCTGCACCGTGTGATCGTAGACGTCGCGCAGGTAGACCCGGGTGTCCTCGCCGATCAACCCGTCCTGGTCCCGCAGCAGGGTGTTGATAACCTCGCGGTGCGGCCACATCATGCGCCGGAACAGCAGCATCTCGCGCTTGAGTACGTGAATCCGTCCAAGGGTGGCCTGGGTCGGCCGTGCCATCACCTCCTCTTCCAGTTCCTCCACCTCGAGGCCGAAGCCTTCAAGCAGCGGAAAGCCCTGGTCGATCACCACGTCCATCAGCGCATAGAGCAGGTAGTCGGTGCCGCGGGCGCGGATCTTGCCACTGCGCAGGCGCAGGCGTTTGCGCACCGGCTCGAACGGATCGTGCTGACCGTCGTGAAAGCTGATGACGTAGTTGCCGCCAACGAACAGGCTCACCTGCTCCACCCGCACCGAGCTCTCCTCCAGCACCGGCAGGCCCATGATGACGAACAGTTGTCCGTCGTAGGCGTCGCTCTTCGGCCGCTGGCCGCTGTTGCTCACGTCCTCCAGGGCCAGCGGGTGCAGGCCGAAGGTAGTACCGAGCTGGCGCAGGGTCTCGGCTTCGGCATGACCCTGGACGTGAATCCAGGTGACGGTCTCCGCCTGCAGGAAGGGCACGCTCTCCTCGGCCCGGGCCAGTTCCTGTTCGAAGAACTCGCTCTCGGTGAAGTCCACCAGCTTGATGCGCAGCGGCCAGGCCTGGGGCAACGCCTCGGCCAGGGTGCCGGGCGGGGTCCCCGGCGGGTGGTAGCGCTTGCGGAAATACTCCATCGTTTCTCCTTACGTCTCGCGCCCGGCGCAACGGCCGGGGCGCGCCAGGACCCGCTTGACCAGGCGGATCCAGAACGGGCAGAGCAGCAGCGACAGCGAGATCACCGCCAGTGCCGTCTGGTAACCATAGCGGCTGACGATGCCCGCCTCGACCCCCACCAGGGCCAGCACGAAGCTGAATTCGCCGATCTGCGCCAGCAGCGCCCCGGCGTAGAGGCTGTCGCACCACGGGTCTCCCAGGATACGCAGAACCGCGGCATTGATCAGCGTGTTGAGCACCAGCACCGCCGCCACCAACAGGCCGACGTGCACCCAGTGCTCGATCAGGAAGCGCAAATCCACCAGCATGCCCACGGAGACGAAGAACAGCGCCACGAACAGCACCCGGAACGGCTCCAGGCTTTCGTGCACCCAGCGGGTCTCCCGCGCCGCCCCGACCAGCACGCCCCCGACGAAGGCGCCGAGGGCGCTGGAGAGGCCAAACAGTGCGGTGATCAGCGCCAAGCCAAAGCAAATGACGAGCGCCGCGAACACCTGCATCTCGCGGTCGCCGCCGACGATGCGTCCCAAGGGCAAGCTCACCGTCTCACGCACGATCACCCAGATCAACAGCGCCAGCATGAGCAGTCCGCCGAACACCTGCAGGATCACGCTCTCCAGCGACGGTGCGGCACCGGCGCCCAGCAGGCCGATGACGATCAGCATGGGGATCACCGCCAGGTCCTGCACCAGCAGGATGCCGACCACGTTCTGCCCCACCCGCGTCTCCATTTCGCCCCAGTCGGCCAACAGCTTCACCACCACCGCGGTGCTGCTCAGGCTGATGGCGAAGGCGACCAGGACGCTACGGGCGGTCGGCCAGGCGAGCCAGGCTCCGATCAACGCGACCACCCCGAGGCTCACCAGCACCTGGAACAGGGTGCCGAACAGGGCCACCTTCCAGCTCTCACGCAGCCGCCGCGGCGAGAGCTCCATGCCGACGAAGAACAGCAGCAG
>CAZMMH010000287.1:0-3749 GCA_964567315.1 uncultured Gammaproteobacteria bacterium | reverse complement strand
ACAAAGGCCGCCGCCGCACTGCGCCCAGTGCCGCTCCTGCCGAGCTTTTCTCAGCGATCTGAAGAAGGCCCCGGTAGCCTTCCACTTTACCCCCCTGCACGCCTCTTGGCTCAACCAGATCGAGATCTGGTTTTCCGTCCTGCTGCGCAAGGTCATTCGCCGCGGCAACTTCCGGTCTCAAGAAGACCTGGCCGCCCAGATCCACACGTTAATCCACTACTTCCATGAGCCCATGGCCAGACCATTCCGTCGCCCGGACCGGGCCAAGCCGCGGAGTGCCTGACGGAAAAAGCCTCCGTACTTCTCCTCAGCGGGAGTGCGCCGCAACCCCGTGCGGCACAGGCCTCTTGGGGATATCGAGAGGCCGCCGAATCTGTCCACGTATCCTTGGCGTCGAAAGGCTGTCACGAGCTCACGGCCTCTGCCACCGGGGTACGCACGATGCGACTCAGCTTTTCGGGTTTCCAATCCAAGCAGACAACGGGTTCAAGCCGCATGGGGGGCTTCGCCAGGGGTTCTGTCGTCGGGCAGCACGGTGAGGCACACCAGGCCCAGGCACAACCGGTCGCCCGGGGCCAGGGCGCGCACCTCGCCCGGGGCCAGTGCGTTGTCATTGAGCGCGGTGCCGTTCTTCGAGTCCAGGTCGCGCACGCACCATAAGCCGTCGCGGCGGAGCAGGCGGGCGTGCAGGGCGGAGACGGTGGCGCCGTCGGGGCAGGCTGCCAGGTCCACGTCCACCGGACCCGGGGCATGCGCGTTCGCTTCCGTGTTCTCGAGCCGTCCGGGCACATAGCGGCCGATCAGGCTGTCGGCCTCGATCTGCCAGTCCGGCTCGCCCGCGCCGTCGGGTGCGCGCAGGCGCAGGGGCCGGTGGCGCTGGCGCAGGGCGCCGGCCAGCTTGGCGATGGCCGCGAATTGTCCGCGTGTCAGCACCGCCTCGGTAGAGCGCAGCAGGGCATCCATCACTCAGCGCCCCGCCGCGGCTTGCCGCCGGTGGCTTTGCGAATGGCCTCGTCCATTGCCTGCTCGTGCCCGCGCCGGGCGTGGCGGCTGCGTACGGTCTTGGTCCGGGCGTCGCTCAGCACCCATTTCACTGTCGCGCTGCTGATGGTCTGGCTGCGCCGCAGCTCCTCGCTGGCCCGCTCCACCGTCTGGCTGAGCCTGGTATTGCCCGCTTGCCGGGCATAGGCCTGGGCCCGCGCCAGCAGCTCGGTGGCGCGCTGCGGGTCGCGGTTGCGGGCCGCCTTGGCGGCTTCGCGGCAATCGGATTGACAGCCGCGCTGCTGGGCATAATCCCAGGCCTCCGCGTCGGCCAGCATAGCGGCGCGGTGGCGGTCGGGGCCGAATTCCGCGAAGACGGTCGGCGCGGTCACGGCCGCGCCGTCGCCCAGATCGAGCGTCACCTTCACCAGGTCGCACCGGCCGGGCGGATGCGGCGCGATGGCGAGCTCCAGGATGAAGACGGTCTCGGTATCGGCGCGCAGGCTGCCCAGGGCCCAGGCGCCGTCGACCTGCTGGATCTGGGTCAGGGTGGGCCGCACCCGGTACAAAGACTTGACGGCGACTTCCGGGCCGGCGGTCGCCACCTGCAGGCCGGCGCCCAGGACGCTCTCGTGGCGGGTGTCGACGACTTGGTTGGTGAGCAGGGCGGCGAACTCGCCGAGATCCTTCAGGTGATAGTAGTCGCCGCTGCTGCCGTCGGCCAAGCGCTCCAGCAGGTCCTCGTTGTAGCGGTCGCCGACGCCGAAGGACACCACCCGCACCGCCGCGCCCGCCAGCCGGGGCAGTGTCCGGCCGACGACCGCCGCGGGGTCGTCCGCCTCGCCGTCGGTGAACAGGATCAGCTTCGACTGCGGGTTGCGGGCGCGGGCGATCGCGTCGAGTCCCTGCTCCAGGCCGGCGACCATATTGGTGGAGCCGCGGACATCGCGCAGACCCTCGATGTGCCCGCGCAGGGCCTGGCGGTCGCCGACGGCACCCGTGTGCAGGTACCGGGCATCGGAGCCGAAGCGTATCAGCGCCAGCTCGTCCTCCGCGCGCAGCGGCCCGGCGTCGCCGGCCAGCTCCCGCAGGGCGGCGACCACCTTGTCGATCTTGGTGCCGCCGCCGGCCACCGCGTCCGTCATGGAATAGCTGGTGTCGACCACCACCGAGAGGGCAATGGGCCCGCCCTCGCTGCAGCGCAGCGGGTCCAGGCGGATCATCACCGGGACGGTCAGCGGCACGTCGAGCCCGGCGAGCAGGTAGTCCTTCGCCGGGGCCACGGTCAGTGCGAACATGTGCTCAGTCTCCTGTTGCGATGCGCACGGCATAGAGTCTGTCGGCGAAGCCGAGGGTGTCGCCGCAGGTCAGGGCGTGCTCCGTGCCGACGGTGATGCGCCTGCCGTTGAGAAAGGTGCCGTACAGCGACCCCTGGTCGCGCACCTGCCAGCCGTCGCGCCAGAAGAGCGCGGCGTGGCGCGCCGAGATGGCACCCTCGGCGCAGGTGCCGGGGTCGAGATCGGCCCCGCGCCCCACCAGGGTATCCAGGCGAATCCGCACCGGCGTGCCCACCAGGCGGGCGCGGCGCTTCTCCTGCAGCACCAGGGCCGGGCGCGCGACGGCGGACGCTGCGGGCCGTCCCTGCAGGCGCTGGCCGCAAACCAAGCAACGGCCGACGCGCCCGGCGTCGACCGGGGTGGCGCAGGTGGGGCAGGGGCGTGCGTTCACGGCGTGGTCTCCTGCGGGTAGCGCGGCTGCAGGCGGTAGGCCACCAGCAGCACGGTGATGTTGTCGCCGCCGTCGTGGTGCATGGCATCGGCCAGCAGGCGGGCGGCGCGCTGGTCCAGGCTGCGGCTGGCATCGCCCAGGACCTCGGCCAGGTAGGCCCGTTCCTCCGCGGCGCTGAGCCGATCGCCCCACCAGTCGTGCAGCCCGTCGGAGCACAGCAGCAGGACGTCGCCGTCCGCCAGCCGCAGCTCCTCGCCGTCGCCGCGCTGCACCTGGTCGGCGGCAAGCTCCGGCGAGCCCAGGCAGCGCTCCAGGCGCGAGCGGTCCTTGCTGCAGCGGGCCCGCTCCTCGCTCAGCATGCCCGCGCGCTGGAGCATCGCGGCGACGGAGTGATCCTCGGTGAGCTGCTCGACGCGGCCGGCCCGGTAGCGGTAGATGCGGGTGTCGCCCAGGTGGGCGATGCGCAGGCGCTCGTCCTCCAGCAGCACCAGGGAGGCGGCGGCGCCGGCCCGGCCATCGCCCGCCTGCGCCGCCATGGCCGTCACGGCCGCATTGGCCGCCTGCATCAGGGCCGTCGGGTCCGGGGGCTCGCCAGCGAGCAGGTCGCCGCAGGCGCGGGCGAAGACCTGCTTTGCCGTCTCCGCGGCGCGGTCCCCGTGCCGTTCGCCGCCCATGCCGTCGACGACGGCGAACAGCCCGCGCAGCGCCGTCTCTCCCAACCCGAGATCCCCCGCCACGGCGTGGAGGTAGGCATCCTCGTTGCGCGCACGCACCCGCCCGACACTGGTGCGGGCGGCCACCTCGACGGCGGGCACCGGCGCCATCTCCCGGCGCGTCTGACGCAGCGCATCGGCAAAGGCGGCCATGTGGCGGGCGCGCTGCCAGGGGTCCTCGGCCAGCACCCGGTCGAACAGCCCGCGCAGGGGCGGCGGCAGGTCCGCGGGCAGGGCACCGAAGCGTTCGTAAGGGCGTCCCGTCAACAGTCGGTAGGCCAGGGAGCCGAGCCCGTAGACATCCGCCGCCGGGGTCAGCACCCCGCC
>CAZMMH010000286.1:0-3754 GCA_964567315.1 uncultured Gammaproteobacteria bacterium | reverse complement strand
GTGGGCACCCGCACCATCGTCGACGTGCTCAACGCCCAGCGCGACATGTTCGGCGCGGTGCGCGACTACGCCGGCGCCCGCTACGACTACATCCTCAACATGCTCAAGCTGAAGCAGGCCGCCGGCCGGCTCAACCAGGCCGACCTGGAGCAGGTCAACGGCTGGCTGAAACACTGACGGGCCGCGCGGCACGATGAGCAACCCGTTTCCCGAGGCCGCGCCCGACTTCTCCGATCCGTTGGGGCTGCTGCGCGCCTGCCACGAGCGGGTCCTGCAGCACTGCGCCATGCTGGAGGGCTTTGCCGCGCGCCTCGACGGCGAGCTCGACGGCGATGCGCTGCAGGCGGCCAAGGCGGTGCAGCGCTACTTTGCCACCGCCGGCAGGCTGCACCACCAGGACGAGGAGGAGGACATCTTTCCCTTCCTGGTGCGCCAGTCGCTCAAGCTGGCCCAGCTGGTGCACGAGCTCAAGCAGGACCACGGGCGGCTGGACGACCTCTGGGCCCAGCTCGACGCCAGGCTGGCCTGGCCGAAAAACATCAGCGATGTCGACGGTTTCCGCGCCGCTGCCGCCGAATTCATCGAAATCAACCGCCGTCATGTCCAGCGCGAGAACGCCGAACTGCTGGAGCTGGCGCAGCACATCTTCTCCAGCAAACAGCTCGCCGAGATCGGCCGTTCCATGGCCAAGCGGCGGAACGTGAGGGTGTCTTGGTAGACAGGCTGCCGGCGTTGCGCCAGGAGCCTTTGCGTCGCCTCCTCCCTGTCCCGCTTGCCCGCGCGGCGCTCCCCGGTGGTGCCTTCCATGGGTGAGCAGGTGGTCTGCGTCATCGGAACGCGGGCCCAGCTGATCAAGATGGCGCCCGTCATGCAGCTCATGGAACGCCGCGGGCTTGGCTACCGGCTGGTGCTCACCGGCCAGCACCGGGCCACCATGCGGGAATTGCTCGAGGAGTTCGGGATCCGTACGCCGGCGACGCTGCTATACGATGGCGCGGAAGTGAGCGGGATCGGGCGCATGCTGCTTTGGCTGCCGCCCATGTTGTGGCGGCTGGTGCGCCTGCTGCGTCGCTACGCGGCCGACAGGCCGCAGCGGCTCGAGGTTTTGGTTCACGGTGACACCTTTTCCACCCTGCTGGGCGCGCTTGCCGGCCGCATCGCCGGCGGCCGGGTGCTGCACGTGGAATCGGGGCTGCGTTCTTTCAATATCTGGCACCCGTTCCCGGAGGAGCTGACCCGGCTGGCGGTCTTCCGCCTTGCCCAGGTGGCCTTCTGTCCCGGGGCATGGGCCGCGCAGAACCTCGCCGGCAGGCGCGGCATCCGGATCGTGGATACGGGCGAAAACACCCTGCTCGACAGCGTCCGGTTCGCAGTGAGCGAGAACGACGGCGGCGATGGCGCGGGTGAACAGGCCTACTGTGTCGCCTCGATTCACCGTTTCGAGAACATCTTCAACCTGGAGCGCTTTCGCGCCATCGTCGGCATGCTGGAACGCATCGCGGAACACACCCCGGTGGTCTTCGTGTTGCACCCGGCGACCCAGCGGCGGCTGGAGAGTTCAGGACTTTACCCCGCGCTGGCCGCGAATCCGGGCTTCCGCCTGGTGCCACGCATGACTTACGTGCCCTTCATGGGGCTGGTGGCCGGTGCCCGTTTCGTGGTGACCGATGGCGGCAGCAATCAGGAAGAGCTTTCCTACCTGGGGATCCCCGCACTGCTGATGCGGCAGGCGACCGAGCGCCCGGAGGGATTGGGTAGAAACGTCGTGCTCTCCAATTACGACCCGGCGGTGGTCGAGACGTTTCTCGCTGCACTGCCGGAGGGGCGGCGTCTGGGCGTGCCGCTGGGCGGTTCGTCGGCGCCCAGCGCGGTGATCGTCGACTTCCTGGCCGGTGGCGATTGAGCGGCGACCGCAAGCGGTAGGTCTACCGCTGCGCCGGTACGCTCAGCCGCCGTCCGGCCTTGTCTCCTGGCGCCGTTCCAGCTGTCCCTCGATCAGTGCCAGCAGCCGCTGCATCGCGCCGCGGTTCGCGTCCACCGCGCGGCGCCCGCGGGCGCCGGCATCGTCGCGGCCGTTGGCGTCCTGTAGCCAGTCGAGCAGGTTGGCCGCCAGCAGTTCCTTGTCGGCGATCTGGCGCGCCGCTCCGGCCTCCAGCAGCAGCTCGGCGATCTCCTCGAAGTTGAACATGTGCGGCCCGAACAGTACCGGCACGCCGAGGGCCGCCGGCTCCAGCGGGTTGTGGCCGCCGTGGGGGATCAGGCTGCCACCGACGAAGGCGACGTCGGCGGCGGCGTAGAACAGCGGCAGTTCGCCCATGCTGTCGCCGACGAAGACCGCGACCTCGGCAGCGCAGGGCTTGCGTTCGCTGCGCAGGCGCACCTTGTGGCCGTGGTCGCGGGCCAGCTCGGCCGCCTTGGCGAAACGCTCGGGGTGGCGCGGCACCAGCACCAGCAGGGCGTTGGGCAATACATGGCGCAGCTGGTCGAAGGTGTCGAGAATCTGTTCATCCTCGCCCTCGTGGGTGCTGGCGGCGATCCATACCGGGCGGTCGGTGCCCAGGTCGCGCCGCAGCACCTCGGCCTGCTCCAGCAGGGAGGCGGGCAGTTTGATGTCGAACTTGATGCTGCCGGTCACTTGCAGTTTGCCCTCGTCCAGCCCCAGGCTGAGGAAGCGCTCGGCGTCGAGCTGTCCCTGGGCGGCGATCAGGGTGACCTCGTCCAGGGTCGGGCCGATCAGCCACGGGATGCGTGCGTAGCCGTGGGCGGAGCGCCGTGACAGGCGGGCGTTGGCGACGATCAGCGGGATGTTGCGCAGGTGGCTGTAGTGGAACAGGTTGGGCCAGAGCTCGGTCTCCATCACCACCACCAGGCGCGGGCGCACGCCGGTGAGGAAGCGTTTGACCGCGAACGGCAGGTCGAAGGGGGCGTAGGTGTGGAACACCTCGTTGCCGAACAGCTCGCGCACCCGCTGCGAGCCGGTCGGGGTAGTGGTGGTGATGGCCAGCGGTAGCTCGGGATAGCGGTCGAGCAGGGCCCGGATCAGCGGTGCCGCGGCCTGGGTTTCGCCCACCGAGACCGCGTGGATCCAGATGCCGCCGGTGCGGCCGGGCGGGGTGAACAGGCCGAAGCGCTCGCCCCAGCGGTACCAGTAGGCGGGCGCCTTGATCCCGCGCCAGGCCAGGCGCGCGAGCATTAGCGGCGTCAGCAGGAGGAACAGCAGGGAGTAGGCGATCCGCATCAGGTGGCTGCCTGTTTGGACAAAGAATCAAAACCCTGTCTCGCGCAAAGACGCCAAGGCGCAAAGAGAGCTTGATGTGGGCGAAGGGCCACTTCGGTTTCCTTGTTCGGTGAGTTGCCCAGGACCTTCTGCATCGATGCGGTTTGCCTTTGCGGCTTGGCGTCTTTGCGCGAGCTCGCTTTTTCTACAGCGCCGTGCCGGATGTTCAGCCATGCACCTCGAGCCACTCCATGTAGGCGCGCACGCCCAACTCCACGCTCATGAACGGCTCGTCGTAGCCGGCCGTGCGCAGGGCGGCGATATCCGCCTCGGTGAAGCTCTGATAGCGGCCCTTGAGGTGAGCGGGGAACGGGATGTACTCGATCTCGCCGCGGCCGAAGTGCTCGATCACCGCGCGGGCGACATCGTTGAAGGGCTGGGCCACGCCGGTGCCGACGTTGAAGATGCCCGATTTCTCCGGATGGTCGAGGAACCACAGGTTCACCTTCACCGCGTCGCCGACGTAGATGAAGTCGC
>CAZMMH010000285.1:0-3757 GCA_964567315.1 uncultured Gammaproteobacteria bacterium | reverse complement strand
TCGGCATCGAACAGCCGGCCGCGGTGTTCGAGCAGATAGTCGAATGCCCCTTCGACCCCGATGGCCGGGCGGTAGGGGCGATGGGAGGCGATCGCCTCGACCACGTCGGCCACCGCCACCACCCGTGCCTCGAGGAGGATCTGATCGCCGCTGAGGCCCGCGGGATAGCCCGAGCCATCCAGCCGCTCGTGATGCTGGACGATGATCTTGGTAACCGGCCAGGGGAAGGGAATGCCGGCGACGATCTCGGCGCCCACCGTCGGGTGGACCTTGATGAATTCGCGCTCGTTGTCCGTCAAGGGGCCGGGGCGGTTGAGGATCTCGGCCGGCACGGCGATGTTGCCGATGTCGTGGACGATGCTGCCGAGGCGGATACCCTCGATACGGCCGGGGTCCAGCCCCATCTCCCGGGCGATCGCCACCGCCAGGTCGGCGACCCGCTGCTGGTGGCTGCCGGAATAGGGGTCACGCTTGTCCAGGGCCCTGGCCATGGCGCCGATGGTCTCCACCAGAATGTCGTGCTGGGCCTGCCGGGCCTGCTCGCGCTCGGTGATGTCCTGAACCACGCCGAGCAGGCGTACCGGCCTGCCGGCCGCGTCGCGCTCCAGTTCGCCCTTGCCCTCGACCACGCGCAGTTCGCCATCGCCGCGCCGGATCCGGTAACGCATCTGGCAGAGGCCGTCGCCGGCGAGAGCCTGGTCCAGGGTCGCCTTCACCCGCGCCCAGTCGTCAACGTGCACCACCTCGGCCAGGGCCTGAGGCATGGGGCCCGGCTCGCTGCCGAGGCCGAGCAGTTCCCGCGCGGTCTCCGACCAGATGACCCGCTGGTCGGAAAGCGTCATCTCCCAGTGGCCGACGCGGGCGAAGCGCTGGCTCGCCAGCAGGCGCCGCTGGGCCTCCTGCAGGGCGTCCTCCGCGGCCTTGCGCTCGGAAACGTCATGAAACACGCCGACCGCCACCTGGCTTCCCCGGATAGTTGTCACCGCCGCGGTTACGTCGACGTAGAGCACGGCGCCATCCCGGCGCAGCACCGGCAAGCTGGCGGCCAGGGCCTTGCTCCCCGCTACCTGACGGCGGAACTCCTCCACGATCCTTGGCAACGCCTCCGGCGGGTGGATATCGTCGACGCCGAGTTGCAGCAGCGCATCGTGGTCATAGCCCAGCATGCGGCAAACCGCTGGATTGGCCATGCGGAACCGGCCAGTCCCGACATCGGCGATCAGGATGCCGTCGAGAGCGCCGTCGAACACCGCGCGAAAGGCGGCCTCCGATTCTGCCAGTCCCTGTTCGGAGAGCTTGCGTGCGGTGGCGTCGCGCAGGGAGCCGAACACGCGCAACGGCATGCCAACAGCATCGCGCGCGACCGTGGCGCGCAATTCGCACCAGCGTGAACCGCCATCGCGGTGGCGCAGACGCGCCTCCAGGCAAACCCCCTCGCCGCCCTCCAGCGCCGCCGCGAAGGCCTGGCGGACCCGGCGCCGGTCGTCGCGGTGCAGCATGCGCATGACCTTGCCCGGCGCGCTCATCAGGGCGTGCGGCTGGTAGCCGGTCAACTCCAGCGCGGCGGGGCTGATGAAGATCGGCTGGTAGCCGGGCAGCTCCAGCTCGAACAACAGGTCCGGCGAAAGGGTCACTATGTCGCGCAGCTGACGCTCGGAATGGCTCAGGGCACCCACCAGCGCCTGACGCCGCATGCTCGCACCGAGCACCAGGGCCATCGTCCGCACGGCACCGAGTTCGGCCTCGCTCCAGACCCGCTCCGGCCGGCAGTCGCTGAGAACCAGGAAGCCCCAGCCCTCTTCGCCCACACCGACCGGCACGAAGGCCAGCACGGCGTTCTCGGCAACAGTCAGCCGACGCCACAGGGCGGCGGGGAAGTCGCCGGCCGGCCCCTGCAAAGGGGCTGCCCTGCCCGAGGGCATGCTATCGCCCCAGGGCAGCAGCGCCGCAGGAATATCTTCCCGTTCCTGGTCGGCGACAGGCCGCTGGGCCCCGGGCGCCGCCCATTCCCGGCACAGCCGGGCCACGGCGGTGCTATCGTCAGCGGTGGCGTTCTGGAACAGGCAGATACGCTCAGCCCCCGTGCCCCGACCCAGTTGCGCCAGCATGTCGCCGGACACCGCCTCCCAGGAGTCGCCGACGATCAGCCGCTCCGCCACCCCGGAGAGCGTCTGCAGGACCGTGTCCCGGCGCCGCAGGTCAGCCTCGGCGGCCCGCACGGGCGTCACGTCCTGCATGACCAGCAGCAGGCCTGCGACGCGACCGAGGGGGTCGCGCAGGGGGGTCAGCGACCAGTCGCAGAAGCGGATTCCGCATTCCGGCGCATGGGCATACGCGAAGGCCTTGGCCGGCTCCAGGTGCGGCTCACCGCTGGCCAGCACCCGGCGGAAGATCGCCTCGTCGCCGGCGTGGGGATAGAGCTCGAAGTGGCCGCGCCCGGGAAAGAATTCGGGAGTGCGGCCGTCGGCCGCCGCGTAGGCCTCGTTGACGCGCACGAAGCGCAGATCGCGGTCCAAATGGGCGACCAGCAGGTTGGGGAGCGTGAACAGCGCCTCGAGCGCCGGGTCGGAGGGGCCTGCAACGACAGGCGATATCGCACTCATACGCCACTCCCACTCCTCTTGTTCTTTTCACTGAGCGCATGTCTCGGAGCGGGCAATGACCTGCGCGACGACCAAACGTCGGCGACCCCGGACCCAGGCACCGCGCCGCCCCGAATGGCGACGGTTAAGGCAGAGTCAAACACTCAGGATTTGCCGACCTTAAAGCAATAGCAGGCGGGAGACGAAATACAAGGCGCGGAGGCCGCGGCCGACGGTTTCGTGACGAATTCCCCACGCGGCCCGACCTCTTGCCGAGGCCGCGCCGGGCTAGCCGCCGAGCTGGGCCGCCAGGGGCCGGTACTGCAGGCCGTAGAACATCTCCAGGTAGCGCCGGGTCTCGTCTCGCTCCAGGTTGGTCACGTACTTCCAGAAGCCGTAAATCCTCGAGAGGGTCATCATGCGCTCCGCGTACAGATCCCAGGTGTAGCGGCTGCGCACCCGCTCCAGGCCGGCATCGGAGATCCGCTGCCAGTAGTCGGGCTCCTCGGCACAACGGCTGAAGAAGTCGCTGATGATCTCCGCCGCACGGTCGCCGTGGTTGGGATCGATGTGAAAGCCGTTGTGGCCGTCCGCGATGATCTCCAGCGGCCCGCCGTAACGGGTGGCGAAGGTGGGCAGACCGGAGGTCATGGCCTCGATGACGGTCAGGCCGAAGGCCTCGAACAGGGCCGGCTGGACGAAGACCCCGCGATGGTCGGCGACGAAGCGGTAGAGCTCGCCGGCCAGGGGCTTGTCCAGCTGCACGCCGAGCCAGCGCACCTGCTGGTCGAGCCCGTGGCTGTCGAACAGCCCGTGCATCCCGCCGATCTGCTCCTGCTCCTCCTGGTCGCCGGAGAGTTCCGGATTGACGTAACCGGCCACCACCACCAGGTTGGCCTGCTCGCGCAGGCGCGGGTTGCGCCCGTACCAGTCCACCAGGCCGGTGATGTTCTTGATCCGGTCGAGGCGGGCGATGGTGAAGATCAGCGGCTTGTCGGGCGCCTGGATCACGCCGCGGGCGTCGTCGCGCGGGCCGCCGAAGACCAGTTCGTGCAATTCGTCGTGCAGCCCCGCCAGGCGCCGCTCGCCGTCGCTGTAGGGGAAATAGATGTCGGCGTTGGCGCCGGGGGAGACGATGTTGAACTTGGGATCGAAGACGTCGATGCCCTTGACCA